>NZ_LR736307.1:0-30334 GCF_902652675.1 Bartonella refiksaydamii | reverse complement strand
ATCGGCTTACCAAAGCAGGCTTTTCCGGTGCGCGTTTCTCTGCTGGTTTGCTCTACCTTTTTTGACAAGGAAGATCTATCCTTTTACGTGAAAGGCAGCAGAGTTTGCTGCCTTTTAATTTATCGAAATCTATTTTTTCATCATTTGTTGATAAAAAAAGTCACTATATGTGATTTCTTTGGCTTGTGATTGAAAATACCTCATAATTGTATTGTTTTCTGCTATGCTGCAAAAAAATTCTAAAAATTTTACAACGATAATATGCTATGGAATGAGCAATTTCATTTTGATTTTAAGAATTTCGAATAATGAATGCTTGATGTTTATGGCGTAGTATTTCAAAAAATTGTGTGTTTGATGGTTTTTTTATCAATATTAAGTGGAACAGTATGGATTTTGGGGATGCTTTTCTTAAGTGGGGGATACCGTTATTTTGCCCATCTTTTTATCAGTATCGTCAGTTTCAAATGGTCGTGTTAAAAAAGAGAGCGCTTATAATCAGAAATTTTAGGAAAGTAAGTGCTGACGTTATCGTTGGACAACGCTTGATGTTTTCTTCAAAAATTTTTTCGAAAAGCTCTTTTGCGTGTTTTTAATTAGCTTATTTTCAAGCATTAAGAAACTTTTTTTGGATTTTGCTGAGGTAATTTTAAACAAAAGGGTTTTAAGGGGTTATGCCTTTTATGAAAGGATTGCAGCGTATACGGTTTTTTATGGGGATGGATTATTTTCTTATGGTCTGTTTAAGGGTGATGTTTTTACGCTTGGTTGGATAAAGCAATAACGTTTAAGAGTAGACAGCTCAGACATTTTCTCGTTTGAAGTGCTTGGTTTTTCTTTAGAGAGAAAAAGAGTTTTGGTGTTCAGTTGTTGCTGGAGAATTGTACAGCTTTTTATCTGCAATGATTGTTATTGTTAGTATTTTTCTTAAAGAATAATGTTGATAATACCACATTCACCGTTTTCGCTTCCAAAGGCGAGGTTGTGGCCTGTTTGATCCCAGTTTAGTGCTGAGATGGGGCTTGTTCCACAACCTTTTAGAAGGACTTCTTTTCCATCATGAAAATATGCACACAAAATCATGCCATCATTGAAGCCTATTGCTACAATTTCTTTACTTGGATGACATGCAACGGTGCTGACAAGCGCATTTGCGCGTGTGCCGAGTTCTAATGGTGTTTTCCCTATGGGGCCATCTTTTGCATGAAAGGGCCAAATAATGGCCGCTGATGCTCCTGATGTTGCTAGCCATTTTCCTTTTGCACTCCAAGACCAGTTTTTGACTTTGCTTGGATAGCCACTCATGCGTAAATGTTGATTATCAGTGAGACGCCAGCCATGGAGGGCGTTTTCTTGCAGAGTAGAAATGACATAGCGGTTGTCCGGTGAGAAGGTGACGCCAAAATGCGCTCCTTTCCATACCAGTGTGATTGGCGTTGTTTGCGTTGATAACCAATGAAGGGTAACACCGTTGTAATGGGCAATGGCAAGCCGTAAACCTTTGGGAGCGAAAGCAAGACCTTCTACACACCGTTCATGAAGGAGTTCTTGTAGTCCATTACCAACATTTGCCAATGTTCGACGTGAGGAGGAAAAGGCAAAAATTTTCTGCGGTCCAAAAGCAACATTGTTTATCCATTTTCCTTCCTGTTTGCTTAGCAATTCTGTACGACCATCTGCTGTTGTTTGACAGACCTTTCCATCTTCTCCACCTGTGATGATAGCTGTGTTATCGTACGCAAAATGGCTTGAAATTATTCCTTGTTGAACTTGAATGGTTTTGGAGGGGGATTCTAAAAAAACAATCAAACCTTCTACTGAAACGAAGGCTGGTTTATTCTCAATAAAGCCGCAGGAAAGGCAATAACTTTGGAGATCATAATGGGTAATGCTTGGCATTGTCACTCGCTTATGCACAATTTTTAAAACCAGTTTTAAGCTTTTCGGGATCAAGGTTGCGACCAATAAAAACAAGCCGGCTTTCACGTTTTTCATCTTCACGCCATGGACGTTGATGCTGTCCTTCAAGAATCATATGTATGCCTTGAATGACATAACGATCATCGTCTCCGTGAAAAGCAATAATACCCTTTAAACGCAAAATATCTGGTCCTTGTTGCTGAGTCACTTGTTGGAGCCAAGGGAAAAATTTTTCTGGCTGAAGAGCACTTGTTTTTAAACTTATAGAAGTTATCGTAATATCATGAATGGTGGATATATGGTGGTGTTCGTGATGATGATTGCAATCGGGACCACACACATGATTTGAATGTTGGTGATCAAGAAAATGGGGATCGTTGTCTAGTGTGCGTTGTAGGTCAAATGAACCACGGTTTAGGAGTTCGTTAAGAGGGATATTGGCGCGTTCTGTTGTATAAAGTGTGGCTCGAGGGTTAATTGCAAGAATAAGCGATTGTACGTGTGCACGTTCTTCTGCACTAACAAGATCAATTTTATTTAACAGAATGATATCAGAGAAGGCAATTTGATCTTCAGCTTCACGGCTTTTTTTAAGCTGGAGTGGAAAATGTTTTGCATCAACGACTGTGATAACACTGTCGAGTGTGGTTTTTTCATGTACAGTATCATCCATAAAGAAAGTTTGCGCAACAGGAATTGGATCAGCAAGGCCTGTTGTTTCTAAAATAATGGCGTCAAATCGATGAGAGCGTTGCATCAAACTTTCTAAAATGCGAATAAGGTCGCCACGCACGGTACAGCAAACACAGCCATTATTCATTTCGTAAATTTCTTCGTCTGATTCAACAATAAGGTCATTGTCGATTCCAATTTCACCAAATTCATTGACAATGACGGCATAACGTTTGCCATGGTTTTCGCTGAGAATGCGATTGAGAAGAGTGGTTTTTCCTGAGCCAAGATAGCCTGTAAGAACCGTAACGGGGATTTTGTTGAGTGTTTTTTGTTTTTTTTCCATGGTTCGCACCTTTTATTGTAATGCGTTTATTTTAAACCGGCTGATATCATCAAGTAAATCACGAAGTCCGTAAAGAACATGAGAAAAAATTGCTTCACCTGCTTGCGGTGTTGCTTCGCTTGCATTACCTGCTGCTCCTTGTGTGTTCAGATCCCGCATTGTCCACCCAAAGGCATGAGGACCATAAGCGCGTAAATAGCGATAATTGGCAATCATATCAGATTGCTTATTATGGAAATTTTCTGCCTTTTCCATATGTACTTTTTCTGGTGCTAGATAAAGCATTAAAGAGGTTTCAATAAATCCTCCATGGATATCAAGATGATGTTGAGACGGTTCCATCAAGCCTACTGGTAAGCCAAAACGAGTCCAACTTGTCGCTACCGCAAGCATTGAAAAACGTCTTCGTAGTTCAGTGATGACAATGTTCATTAAAGGCGAATTGCCTCCGTGAGCGTTAAGAAGAAGAAAGCGTTTAATTCCTTTACGATAGCAACTTTCACCTATGTTTATCCAGCGTTTTATGGCATCAGAAAAGGTGAGTGTTTGTGTACCAGTGACGTCCATGTGTTCTACCGAATAGCCGATCTTTTCAACAGGTAAGAGCGCGATATGAAATTTATCTTGTGTTTGTAAAGTGAGTGCTTTTGCAAAAGCTTCAGCAATAATCCAATCGGTTTCAAAAGGGAGGTGATTTCCGTGATATTCGTGTGCGCCCAAGGGCAAAAGAGCGAGGAAAGGCGTGTAAGATATCATAAATTTATTGTCAAAAAGAAAAGTCAATCGATGTGAAATTGTAAAGTCACTTTTCCCGATTTTAAGATATATACGGGGGAAACGCAAACAGGGGCATTTTGTATCAAATATGTGTGCAACGCAAGTGAGGAATTTGTTAAAAACGGTGAAGATCTCATTGAGAAAAATGACCTCAATTTTTGATATAATATGAGGTTATAAATATTCAAAGAGTAGGTATATTTTGTGAGGTTTTCTGATGAGTGCTACTGTTTTTGAAAAGTGAGTATTTAGAGATATCAAATATTCTACATCACATCATGAAAATGAATTCTCTCAATCTATCTATTTATTAAAACTCAAATTCAGATGAAGCTACCAAGATTCCTCTTTCTGCTATGTAGGGAGAAACAACGTATTGTTATTGTTGTGAAGGATGTGGTTATTACAGACTTTGTATTTTTGATGATTCATTAACAAATTTTAGTGTTCATGAGGAAAAATTGGTGCAATAGGCAGAGGCATTAAAAAGAGTTTGAATAATCTATTAACATGGGGAAGACGAAGCGTAGTTGAATATACGAGAAGGGGCATAAGGGTATAATTTTTTTGCGTTATTGCACAGCTATTCGGATGACAGACTGATCGGTTGATTTACAGAGAATAATACGGTTTCTTTGCTTTGTGTTTGAAAGTGCTTAATGAACATATTGTTTTTTCTTGTATTCAAAAAATCTTCTTAGAGCTTTGGCGATGGTGATGCAGTTGAGCGATGGCATTTTGCTTTTTTAGTATTTTAATAATATGAACTTGGTATCTATGTTCAAGTATTTATCAATATGAGTCTTTCATGATGTTCTGATTTTTTCAAACGAACTTGTTTAAGCTGTTACTTTAGAAATGCAGTCTTTGAGTAGATTTCTTCATAATTTATAATTACTTATCTTTATTGTTTGGAATTGTTTGGAAATTGTGTCTTTTTTTGTGCCTTTGCATGGAATACCTAATGTATCATATGATGTACCGTATTGTATTACATGTGTTAAAATACGTATAGCTTTGAATATTTTTTTACTTTGTCAGTAAAGAAAAAGAGGAGCAAAGAAAGCTATGTTTAAATTATTTAAAAATCGTCTGTGTTTATGTATTTTTACAGAGTTTATGCTTTGTTTTGCGCAAAACATAGAGGGTAATACAAGAATTATGGAAAATCAAATTCGAAAGGAGCTTCTTGTTATTGCACCAAATAGGGATACAATTGCTAAGGTTGTCGATACAGCCGTGATCCGAAATACTAAAGAACAAGGCTGGTCGGCTTTTAGGAACGTTGAGAGGGTGTCTTTCTTCAAAAGATTTTGGGGTTGTGTTAGTATTATTTCATTATTATCTTTTTTAGCTGCAGCCGATATACTTGGAGTTGTGGTATCTATTGTGGCGTTATTGTATAACATTGCGTAGTTTCACTAATTTCATTAGTGAGGTTTATTTATCATTTCATTATTTTTGAAGATTCTATGTTTGAAGGCAATGGGTGCAGCATTGGATAAGGAGACTGATAAGTTATCTTCTTGAAGGCAACATAAAACACTGTACCAATATATATGAGTAAAAGTTTAAAGTTATTTTCTCAATTATCTTCAACACGCTAGAGTCTGAGCTTCCCTATACAGTTTATAATTATTTTACAATAATAAAAAGATAATAAGTTTTTTCATGCTTCAACAAGGGGGAGGCAAATTAAGCAAAAGGTCTTGTTTTTTGCGAAGCCTTGCAATCCACTGATCTCCTCGAATAGCAGTGTTGTGCACTGTTATGAGTTCATTCTTTTTGATTTCAGCTGTCACTGTCGCTTTTTCTAAAAGACCGCAAGGAATAGCTTGATGAGCACGTGCTTCTGTAAAATTCATTATCCAAGCACGATAACTGTAAAGACCGATAAAGTCCAACTGATCACCAGGATATAAATCTTTTTTAGCAACAGCACAGACTTCTACCACTGGGGTGTTAAGTGGAGCCATATCTTCTTTGCCATACAGCATAACACGCGCACAAGTTAGAGGAACTTCCATTGCTGTTAAATGATAGGGGCGATGAAAGGTGAAGTAAGGTCCCTGACCAATTTTTAAATCTTCCATACGTTCGCGTAGACGCGGGTGTGTTATTTCTGCAATGACAAAAACACCTGGGGAAACTCCTTGGCCTATTGAATAGTCTACAATGCCACATTTCTCCAAAATACCACCATTCTGTTTTGGGATAAGTACTTTGCTTAAATCTTGAAGTGCTGCTTGTGGTCCATGCATTCCTGGGCAATCGGGGAGAAGTCCAGTTGCATTGGCAATTGCTGCCATTTCAACCATCGTTTTGGAACCATCAATAAACTCAACCAACATGCGGACATTCATATTACGTCTTAATGCTTCTTCCTCGTAAGTGTCAGGTGTGGCATCAAAGATAAGAGGATTATTTTTTCCTTTACCAGCTGCAACAATTTTATGTCCAAGGGCTGAAACAAATTCGATGAGTTCCATGCAGGAAGTAGGTTCATCACCGGCACCAAGTGTATAAACAAGACCTCGTTTTTCTGCTTCATGTTTTAGATAAGTGCCAATTGTAACATCTGCTTCAACATTCATCATGACAAGGTGTTTGTTGTTTTCAAGCGCTTTGAAACCAATTTCTGCTCCAGCTTCAGGATAGCCTGTTGCATCAACGATAATATCAATTTGTTCATGGCGTAAAACAAGATTAATATCATCTGTCGCTGCAATCAGACCTCTTTCAATGCTTTGAGTTAGGGCATGAGTGTTTTCAACTTCTCGTACATGTCCATCTTCACCGTAGGCTAGTGCGGCGGCATCAAAAATACGTGATGGTGTTCTGGTAGCAACGGCTGCAACTATTATGCCATCCATATGTGCAATACTTGATAGCAAATCTGTCCCCATTTCACCACAGCCAATAAGTCCAACACGGATGGGGGGGTGGTTTTCTGCACGCTGTTTCAGGTCGCGTGCTAAACCTGTTAGGTTCACATTTCTTGCCATTATTTTTTCCTATTTGAAAATTACCTTTTTAAAAAGGTATTTTCTCATTCATAAGGCGCATTTGCTCTCTAAGGTAGCTAATCTTTTCTTGATGCTCTAATCAATGGGTTTTATAAAAGCAAGAGGGTTGCGGTATTTTTATCAAATAAAACAGGAATGGTGTTATGCAGCAAAAAATAGCAGTACAAGATGTCGTCAATTTTATTGGGAAAGAAGTAGGATTATCTCAGTGGCGTCTTGTTACGCAGGATATGATTAATCAATTCGCACAAGCAACAGATGATCATCAATGGATCCACGTAGATGAAGAAAAGGCTAAAAACACACCTTTTGGTGGTACTATCGCGCATGGTTTTTTAACCTTATCACTTTTGTCTACGTTAGCTTATGAAGCACTTCCAGAGTTGGAAGGTGCAAAAATGGGGATTAATTATGGTTTTGATAAAGTGCGCTTTATGAGCCCTGTGAAAAAAGGTGCACAGGTACGTGCTCGTTTTGTTTTGGATGATGCTGAGATTCGTCCTTCTGGTAGAGTTGTTTTTCATTATGGAGTCACGGTGGAAATTGAACAGTTAAAAAAACCAGCTCTCACTGCTCAGTGGCTTATTATTGCTATGGTTGGCGAAAAATCTGAGAACTCATGAATTATTTTAATATGTTGTTTTATCAAGTTTCTACACAGTTTTAGCAGAAGTCCATTGGATAATAATATGAAGAACAGAAAAGGATGATGATACTTGTCATAATAGAGCCATTACAATGCTGATAACTATGGTGGACTTTTATATCACCTAAATTATTTTTACTGTTTATTATGATGGTTGGAAAAAACGCAAACTGTTACATTTTAATGTCTTTTCTTATTCAATTTTTGCACAATTTTATCAGAGGACCATTGAGTAATAACATTAAGAATGATCAAAAGGATGATGACACTTGTCATAATGGAGGTATTGTAACGCTGGTAGCCATAGCGAATTGCCATGTCGCCTAAACCGCCTCCACCGAGATATCCAGCAAGTGAAGTGGCCCCTATAAGAGAAATAATCATGACTGTAAAACCTGTAATTAGGCTAGGAAGTGCTTCAGGAATAAGAACATGCCTAATAATTTGAAGACGGCTCGCTCCCATGGAACGAACAGCTTCAATCAGCCCATTTTCAACGGTTTTAAAAGAGAGTTCTGCCATTCGTGCATAAAAAGGAATAGCTGAGATGGTGAGTACAAAGATCACAGAAGGCATTCCCACACCTCTTCCTACAACCATACGGGTAAGAGGAAGAAGATAAAATGCAAGAATAATAAAGGGAATGGCGCGAATACTATCAATGAGGATACTCAAAGGGCGGTTGATAAGACAGGAGGCAAAAATCCCTCCACGTGCAGTTGTGTAAAGTAGAAGGCCAAGGGGAAGCCCCACAATGAGTGCCATCAAAGAAGCACTTATCGTCATCAAGATTGTATCAAAAGCGGCGTTGGGGAGCTCATGAGAGAGAACATTAAACATAACCTAAAACCTCGCAATATCGGCCTTTTTCTGCCAACCACTGAACAGCTTTGTCTAAAGCTTCTTTATCTTTTGTTGGGAGACCTAAGAATAGTCGCCCGATGGTTTCTCCTTGGACTGTATCAATACCACCATGCAGAATACGTGCTCTTAAACCGATTTCATCTTCCAAAAGATTGAGAAAAGGTTGTTGGGCAATTTCACCTGCAATATTGATTTCAATAACAGCTTCTTGACCTATTGGTTTAAGATTTTTTGCAAATTTTTCAGGAAGTTGTGGAGTAACAAGTTTGAGCATGGCAATGGTTGTTTCTTCTTGCGGAGATGTGAAAATGTCTTTCACACGTCCTTGTTCCATAATGCGTCCTTGATTGAGGACAACAACACGATGCGCAATAGTGCGTACAACTTCCATTTCGTGGGTAATGAGTACAATAGTGAGATTGAGGCGATTGTTAATATCAGCAAGAAGTTCCAGAATAGATTGTGTTGTTTCAGGGTCCAGAGCAGAGGTTGCTTCATCTGATAACAATATTTTAGGATTAGCAGCTAAAGAGCGCGCAATGCCAACGCGTTGTTTTTGCCCTCCTGACAATTCTGCTGGGTAACAGTGCTCTTTACCACATAAACCCACCAATTCGATGAGTTCAAGGGTACGTTTGTAGCGCTGTTTTTTGTTTATACCACTTAATTTAAGTGGTAATGCGATGTTATTAAGAATATTTTGTGATGATAAAAGATTGAAATGTTGAAAAATCATTCCAATACGCTGGCGGTAAGGCGCCCATTCTATTTCTGACAGATTTGAAACATCTACGCCTTCAAAAAAAATAGACCCTGCGTCAATTCTCTCTAGTCCATTTAAGCAGCGAATAAGCGTTGATTTTCCTGCTCCACTACGACCAATGATGCCAAGAATTTCACCTGCATGGATATTGAGAGATAAATTGTCAACAGCCGGAATGCCAGCCGTTTTGTTAAAATAACGGCTGACGTTTTTTAAGGAGATCAGAGCGGGTTTTTCCATTCATAACTACCAATTTGGCGTAATTACCAAGATGTTATCGCTGCTGGCCCGAAAATTTCTTTGATTTTCGCACGGACAGTCTCGTTATTGTAAGCAGCAACTAATTTTTTGACCCACGGCTCATCTTTATCGCTGGTGCGCACAACAATGATATTATTATAAGGATTATTTTCTGCTTTTTCCCATGCTATCGCATCTTTTTGTAGGTCTAATCCAGAAACCAAAGCCCAGTTTGTGTTTACAATCGCAATATCAAAATCATCAA
Organism: Bartonella refiksaydamii; assembly: GCF_902652675.1. Lineage (NCBI taxonomy): Bacteria > Pseudomonadati > Pseudomonadota > Alphaproteobacteria > Hyphomicrobiales > Bartonellaceae > Bartonella > Bartonella refiksaydamii. The sequence continues at coordinate 20,815 of NZ_LR736307.1, read as the reverse complement.
CCGCTCGTCCTAACATACCGGCATCTAATTCACGAATTTGCAAGTTTTTAGGGTTTTCAATAATATCAAGCGGAGAAGCCAGAATATCGTGAGGATCTTTTAACTTAATGAGATTTAGAGAATTGAGAAGAAGTAAGGCTCTTCCACCATTTGATGGGTCGTTAGGAATGCCGACATGTGCGCCATCACGCAGTTCTTTTAAATCTTTGATTTTGTGTGAATAAACACCAATGGGAGCAATAAATGTGTACCCCACAGTTGAAAGTTTGTAGCCACGCTGTTCAATTTGATTTTTAAGATAAGGGGAGTGTTGAAAAGCATTCGCATCAATCTCTCCTGCGTTAACAGCATCGTTAGGCAAAGTGTAATCAGAAAAATAAACAAGTTCAATCTCTAAACCCGCTTTTTTAGCTTGTTCGGCAGCAACTTTCCAAATAGTTGCTTCATGCCCTTCCATAGTACCGAGTTTGATCTTTGATTTGTCTGCTGCCATGGAAAAGGAAACAGACAAGAAAAGTGCAAAGAGAGGAAGGAGGAATCCGATGGTGGCATTCCGAGATAATTTCTTTAATGTCATGTATGTTTATCCTTTTTTCTTTTCCAAAAGACTTGTTGAGGGAAGAAAATATAATTCTGTACTATTTTAAGTGAATTTAAGCTTATAAAAGCTTTATAGAATATTCAATCATTTTTATTTAAAAAAGAATGTTATTTTTTCCTATACTGTAAGCATTCTTTGAAAAACAACATAATGCGCTCGCGGTATTATTTCTTAATTGAGATAATAATTCTTGTATCGCAGTTATTTGTTTGGGGAACCAATAGCACTTTCAAAACTTCTTTAAGTGATGATTGGCTGAATAGCCAAGCAATCAGATAATATTTTAGCAGTAAATCTATGCGTCGAATATTGCGCAATCAAAACAATAGCCCAGTGTATAGGGCGGTAGGGGACAAAGTAAGAGAGCTATTCTCTAAATGTGATGGATTTTTGAAGGTGACACAAGAATTTATCACTATTTGACTGAAACGTGGCAAATTTTTGCAATAACAAATATTTTGCCTTTCATACTCTGGAGAGGAAGAAAAATAATGTTAAAAAAGAATTTTTTATCAACCATAATGATTTTTTTAGCTATAGGTGGATTGGGGTTTGGAATGACTGTTTCTCATGCGGTAGCTGGAACAGTTGCTCGTGTAGCGTCAGGGAAGGCGGTTTTACGCACAGGACCAGCGACAGCTTACAAAATTATCACTACCGTCCCAACTGGAGGGAAAGTGCACATTCATGGGTGTCTTTCCAATAAAGCTTGGTGTTCTCTTCGTTATAATAGAAGGGATGGTTGGGCGTCGGCACGTTATTTAAATGTTAACAATGTTCCTACGATTTCTTTTGCACATATGCGTATGAAGCCGAACTCTATGATAAAAACACAAACAGGAAAAGTGAAGCAGGTTGCTCCTCATTTCAAATCTATGAGGGTGCCTCAAAAAACACGGAAAAACATGCAAAAATTGTACAGAACAGATATGATCATTGATTCTACAGGTGTAAAAAAAAGGGACGAGCGTACAATTTTTAACCCATCACCAAAGGCACGAGGTGTGTCTGTAAAGCATGTAACGTCTTATAATCCTTTTTTCCCCAATGATGTCAATTTCAAAAATTTTGAACGCAATGAAACGCGTTACCGCATTGTGACTTATCCTGCTCCATAAGGATAAAAAAATTCACTGTTCTTGGGAGAGAAACAGGAAGATTACGGCAGCATGAAGTGAAAAAAAACACTTTGTGCTGCTCCTTTTTTAGGTCGCTTTAGGTTTTATCAAATTACGAGAAATGAGCAATTCAGCAATTTGAATGGCATTTAATGCTGCTCCTTTTTTTAAATTGTCAGCAACAACCCAGAAAGCTAAACCATTTTCGACCGTGATATCTTCACGAATACGGCTAATAAAGGTGTCATTCTCTCCTGTACATTCATAAGGCGTTATATAACCGCCATCTTCGTGTTTATCGATGAGTTGGCAGCCGGGAGCATCGCGCAGAATGGTTTGTGCTTCATGGGCGCTTAGTGGTTTTTCAAATTCAACATTTACAGCTTCAGCGTGACCGATAAAAACAGGTACCCGAACGGCGGTGGCTGTTAATTTAATTTTAGGGTCAAGAATTTTCTTTGTTTCAACCGTCATTTTCCATTCTTCTTTGGTATAGCCATCTTCCATGAACACATCGATATGGGGAATGACGTTAAAAGCAATACGTTTGGTGAATTTTTTTGATGAGATTGGATCTGCAACAAAAACCGCTCGTGACTGTTCAAAGAGTTCATCCATACCTTCTTTACCAGCTCCAGAAACCGATTGATAAGTGGATACAACAACACGTTTAATAATTGCTGCATCATGGAGAGGTTTTAAGGCTAAGACAAGTTGAATTGTTGAACAATTAGGGTTTGCTATAATATTACGTTTGAAAAAACCATCAACAGCGTGTGCATTCACTTCAGGTACAATCAACGGGACATTTGCATCATAACGCCAAGTGGATGAATTATCGATGATCACACAGCCGGTAGCAGCAATTTTAGGGGCATATTCTTTAGAAATGCTTCCCCCCGCTGACATGAGGCAAAGATCTATTTCAGAAAAATCATAAGCATCAAGTGCTTTTACTTTTAAAGTTTTGTCACCATAAGAAACATCTTGTCCTAATGAGCGTCGTGATGCCAAAGGGACCACTTCACGGGCAGGAAAACCGCGTTCTTCGAGAATTGTAAGCATTTCACGACCAACGTTTCCAGTCGCGCCGACAACTGCAATTTTAAAACTCATTTTTCATACTCCTATCCCTCTCAGACCTTTCTTCCTTGGGCTGTACTCAAGAGAGGGCAAGTTGGCCAAGGAACATAAAATTATATTGTTGATTTTCAGAGACCCAATTTTGTGCAGGTTCATCATACTCTATAATGCGACAGAGTGATCATTTTGAATAATATATCGCCCTTCTGGATCTGTGAAATTGAGAAAATTTAAACATTTGATGCCAAGCCGTATGGGCATCTCTTTTGATAGCGTGCAAATCTAGTGCGTTCTTCATCTTCTGTCAATTGTTTCCCTTGAGAGATTTGAATTTTGTAATGATTGCATCAGTTATTGCGCGAGTGATATTTTTTATGTACTGTCTGCTTTGCACGCTATTCCTTCATCGTAATTGTATTAGGGCATCTTTTTATTGAGATGTCAGTGTAAAAGAAAGAGGGACATCCAGTATCTTGGTAATTTCTTGCAAGAGTTCTGCTTCCACAGAGTTTATTCCTTTCTTATACTTTTGGATTTGTTGGAAAGTTACGCCTAAATGATCGTCTAATTGTTTTTGAGAAAGTTCACGTTTTTTTTTCTGAAGCGAATTTTTACCTACAGAAATGTCATTAAAATGTGGATTTTTAGTTTGCATCTTATCTCCGCTGGGTGCGAGCACCTTCCCATTGATATTGCGTGGCTTGAAAGTATTGAACTCAAACAGCGTCATGCTTTTAGTATTTATAGCGTTGCGATATAAAAAGAGCTACCAGAATTCCGCAATACGCGTGAAGCGGGTTCATTTTTATATTCGAGATTATAGGGCTTCCAGTCTCTATTGACCGCTGCAGATACGTCAAAATTACAAGTTTAATTCATAGGGTACTTTCTTTAAATCCTTAATCATAATTAAAACAATTTTGTTTGTTGGTCTTTCTCAAATTGCCATTCAACTATTGCAATTCTTCTCCCTGTTTTGGTAGGATTTTGATCAATTTTCTGTTCATTCTTTTTGATTATGCTTTACTCAGAGGTTAAAGTATTACTTGGGGTATCTTTATTTCTTTAATGGTGTTGTATCCTCTCATTCGGAAGTAAAAAATATTTTGTCTCTGTCATGAAAGGAAGCAATATATGGATAAAAAACGTTTTAAAAAGAACGCAGTATGCTTTTTAAGGACTGTCTTCATACGATAAGTGTAACATTGATGGAGTGGGTAAATAGATGACGGTGCTGATTTCTTCCAGAACTACTTTACTGGGATAAGAGAATACTGGAAAATTCGTGAACAAAGAATATCTCTTGACGGAGAATTAATTGATAACAGGTTGCTACAGAAAAAATTGAATGAAATCTGTTTATTTTTTATGCATTGCTTTTTCATTGTGCTGCAAAGGACGGGCTTCTGAGGCAAGCATAATGGGTACGCCGTTGCGAATAGGATAGGCAAGTTTTGCTTTGAATGAAATTAATTCTTGTGTTTCTCGGTTTAAAGAAAGCGATTCCCCTGTGAGTGGACAGACGAGCAATTCGAGCATTTTAGGGTCGGTAGTCATTTTTTCATGTTTCAATGTTTATTAGTTTAAATGGGTTTATTAGTTTAAATGGTAAAGCGCCCCTGTTTGTTTCATAAGGGAGCGTTCAGTTAAAGCCAGAAGAGTTTGGGCGCGATTTCCAATGTCTGGAGCTTCGAGTAAAGCTTGTTTTTCTGCTGGTGTAAAAGGAATAAGAGCTGAAAAAGCATTAACCAATAGAGGCGTGGGGGCTTGTATGATACTACTCCAGTTATATTCTATTTCATGTATGATGAGATATTTCTCAACAATGTTGAGGAGATTTTCTCGATTAATGCTTTCTACCATGTCAGGTTCTTGTAAGTCTTTTATGTTTGAGCGGATGAGAGCAGTTCGATAGGGTTTTGTGTTCACCAACTCCTGTTCTACGGTAAAGCGACAAACGCCTTGTAGTATAATGAAAAGATGCCCATTTCCCGTTTCGTTGTAGTTTGTAATGCGCCCTATACAGCCTATTTTATAAAGTGGTGAGGAGAAGCGGTCTGTATTTGATGAAAGGGGTTGAATGATTCCTAATAAACGATTGGATACCATAACATTTTCAACCATTTCGAGTGCTTCTGGCTCAAAAATGTTGAGTGATAAAAAACCACCTGGTAGTAAGAGTGCACCTTCTACGGGGAAAAGAGCAATTTGCTTTGGTAGATCATTTTCACAATTGTAATGGATATTACCAGCTTTCATGAGTATTTGTAACCTTTGTTCGATGAAGTTTGGTATATAATAACCGCAATTTATGACACTATTGAGAGGCAAAAAATCGAGAGAGAAGAAAAGCCAACCTTTTGTGTGTTAAGACTATAATTTATAAAATATCTGAAATATTTACTTTTAAAAAATATAAAACTCCATAGTTTGGGTTGGATCGTGCAAGGAAAGATATTGCTTTGAGATTCTTTAAATGTACGTAAGTGCACGAAATTTTGTATTTTCTCAAAACGTGTTTTTGTTTATGGCTGTTGCAATTTTTCTCCTTAATTTTTAAAAGCAAGGACATCTATAATTTTCATAATGCTCAAACTTCCTTCATTGTAAGTCTTTTAAAACAGTTTATGCAAGTTTAAAAATAGAGTTTTCTCATCACTTTACTAATGACAGTGTGCTAAAGATAGGCTATAGATTGAAATATGTCGGGAAGAGCGTTATCGTTTCTTTCATTCTTTTGCGGGAGAGTGCAGATTGCAAACTTTCGCACCTGCCGCCGAAGGGGAAAATAGCCCATAATCTCTCAGGCTCTAAGGACCGTAAAAGGAGAAAGACAGGTCTGGAAAGTCGGAAAGATCCGCGCCGAAGGTGTAAGCGAAATTTCTTTTCGCGAGTCTCTCAGGTTTTTGACAGAGGGGTGCAGAGATGTCCATATTGTGTGGGCGTTAGTGCAGCTTTGGAGATATTATGGGTACATCACAAGAATTTGAAACATCTTCTTTAAAGATGCTTCCTTTACATAAATTGCATGAAAAGGCTGGAGCGAAATTTGGTGTTTTTGCCGGTTGGCAAATGCCGTTGACCTACCCTCTTGGAGTATTGAAGGAGCATCTTCATACGCGTGCACATGCAGGACTTTTCGATATTTCTCATATGAAATTGATTACCGTTGAGGGGGCGCAAGCAGCAGAATATTTATCGTACGCTCTCCCTGTTGATGCAGCATTGTTAAAAATTGGTCAATCACGGTATAATTATTTGCTTAATGAGCAAGCAGGTATCCTTGATGACCTTATTATTACCCGTTTGGCAGAAAATCGTTTTATGCTTGTAGCCAATGCTGGGAATGCACAAGCGGATCTTGTGGAGCTTGAAAGGCGTGCTGTTGATTTTGACTGTCAAGTAATTGCTCTTGATAGGGTGTTGCTTGCTCTTCAAGGTCCACAAGCGGCAGCTGTTATGGCTGACGCTGGGGTGTCTGGTAATGAGCTGTTGTTTATGCAAGGATTTGAGCCACAACAAGATTGGTTTATAACGCGTTCTGGTTATACGGGAGAAGATGGTTTTGAAATTGCTCTTCCTATAGGGCAAGCACATGCATTGGCTGAAAAATTGTTGAGAGATTCTCGTGTTGAATGGGTTGGTCTTGCAGCGCGTGATAGTCTTCGGTTAGAAGCAGGATTGTGTTTACATGGGAATGATATTACGCCCGATACTACGCCTATTGACGCTGCATTGACATGGGCTGTTACCAAAAATGTTCGAGACAAAGCGCAATTTTATGGAGCAAAAGCTTTTCTTGAAGCTTTTCAGAAAGGTCCTTCTCGTTGTCGTGTTGGATTAAAACCGCAAACGCGTCAACCTATTCGTGCGGGTGCGATACTTTTCGATGATAAGGGAAATCAAATTGGTGTGGTGACGTCAGGTGGTTTTGGTCCTTCTTTTGATGGTCCTGTCGCGATGGGGTATGTTCCTGTTGGTTTGAAAGTGGAAGGAACGGAAGTCTTTACGGAGTTGCGTGGCAAAAAGATTGCATTGTCTGTCCATTCACTTCCTTTTGTTGAACAACGTTATTTTAAAGGATAATTTTATGTCTGAAATTTATTTTACGCAAGATCATGAATGGCTCAGTGTTGAAGGACAAGTGGTTACTGTTGGGATTACACATTATGCTCAAGAACAGTTAGGGGATTTGGTTTTTGTTGATTTGCCAAAAAAGGGGACGCAACTTTCCAAGGGGGATTCTGCTGCTGTTGTGGAGTCAGTGAAGGCAGCTTCGGATGTTTATGCTCCTCTTGATGGTGAAGTGGTTGAAATGAATGAAGCATTGGCAAATAGTCCTGAATTGGTAAACCAAAAGGCTGAAAAAGAAGGCTGGCTCTGGAAAATGACATTGCAGGACGCAACGCAACTTGAAGGGTTGCTGGATGAGGCTGCTTATAAAGCACTGATTGGGTAAGTGCTATGTTAGAGCGTCATTTTTTTTCTCGCCATATTGGACTTCGTCCTGATGAAACACAAAAAATGCTTGATGTTTTAGAGCTAGATTGTGTTGACACGCTCGTTTCTCAAGCTGTTCCCCATTCTATCTATTTGGGGCGTTCTCTTAATCTCCCAAAGGCTGCAAATGAAGGGCAAGCTTTGGAAGAATTATCCAAGATGATGGAACGTAATCATGTGCACAAAAGTTTTATTGGGCAGGGATATCATGGAACTTATGTGCCTCCCGTTATTTTGCGGAATCTTTTTGAAAATCCAGCTTGGTACACTGCTTATACACCCTATCAGGCAGAAATTAGCCAAGGTCGTTTAGAGCTTTTATTTTATTTTCAGACATTGGTGAGTGAACTCACCGGTTTGCCTGTTGCAGCTGCTTCACTTCTTGATGAAGCAACAGCTTTAGCTGAAGCCAACGCGTTGGCTGTACGTTTTGCGCGTGAGAAAAAGACAAAAATTTCAGTTCAAAGTCTTTTGCATCCCCAGACGTTGAATGTTGCGCAAACGCGTGCCGAAACACAAGGGATTCATATAAGCGAAAAGAGTGAAATTTGCTCTGATACAGCTGCGATTGTTTTGTCTTGGCCGGATACAAAAGGTTCTTTTAACGATTACACTGATGTTATTAAAGAGGCAAAGGCAAAAGGAGCTCTGGTGATTGTTGTTGCAGATCCTTTAGCTCTTACTCTAATGGAGCCACCAGCGCAATGGGGGGCTGATATTGTTGTCGGTTCCATGCAGCGTTATGGCGTTCCCATGGGGTTTGGAGGTCCTCATGCTGGTTATCTCGCGGTAAGCGAAGCTTTAACCCGCCTCATTCCAGGACGTATTGTAGGTCAATCTGTTGATACAAAAGGACGCGTTGGTTTTCGTTTAGCATTGCAGACACGTGAACAACATATCCGGCGTGATAAAGCGACATCGAATATTTGTACAGCACAGGCTTTGTTGGCAAATATGGCAACAGCTTATGCTGTTTGGCATGGACCGCAAGGCTTGCAGGAAATTGCTCAGCGGATTCATCATTTAACTTGCCGCTTTGTTGCTGGTTTAGAGGCAGAGGGTATTCTTTGTGAAGGGGAAACTTTTTTTGATTGTGTAAGCATTTCTGTTGAGGGAAAAGCTCGAGAGATTGCGCGTCAAGCGAAAGCAGGTGGGCGTCTTGTTCGTGTTCTCGATGATGATCAAATTGTGATCAATTTTGATGAATTGTCAACACAAGAAGACGCTTATGCTTTAGCGCAGCTTTTTGGTGCACAATTAGTTGATCAAGTTTCTCCAAGACTTATAGGGAAAAGACGTGATGCTGCTTTTCTTTCGCAGCCGTTTTTTCATGCAGTTCATTCAGAAACGGACATGATACGCTTTTTGCGTCGTTTGTCTGATAAGGATTTGGCATTAGATCGGGCAATGATTCCGCTTGGCTCTTGTACGATGAAACTTAATGCAGCAGCTGAGTTGATGCCTGTGAGTTGGCCTACGGTAGCTAATATACACCCCTTTGCACCTAAAGAGGATGTGATGGGTTATTTGGAAATGATTAATCAACTAAATGCGTGGTTGTGTGAAATCACAGGGTTTGCACAAGTTTCTTTCCAACCAAATTCTGGTGCTCAAGGTGAATATGCGGGGCTTTTAGCTATCCGTCGATATCACCAATCACGGGGAGATCATCAACGCACACTTTGTCTCATTCCTGCATCTGCACATGGTACCAATCCAGCTTCAGCTCATATGGCGGGTATGGAAGTCATTGTGGTGAAATGCTTGAGTGATGGTGATGTTGATGTTGATGATCTCAAAATGAAAGCACAATTGCATAAGGATAAATTGGCAGCTCTCATGATCACCTATCCTTCAACCCATGGTGTTTATGAGGAAAACATTAAGGACATTTGTTCTATTATCCACGAAAATGGTGGGCAAGTTTATTTTGATGGAGCTAATTTAAATGCACTTGTTGGGCTTGCTCGTCCAGCAGATATTGGGGCAGATGTTTGTCATATGAACCTTCACAAAACATTTGCCATTCCCCATGGTGGTGGTGGCCCTGGTGTGGGGCCGATTGGCGTGGCGGCACATTTGAAGCCTTTTTTACCAGGTCATGAACAAGATGGGTCAACATATGCGGTTTCAGCGGCTCCTTACGGAAGTGCATCTATTCTTGTTATTACGTGGATGTATATCCGAATGATGGGCGCCGATGGCTTGAAATACGCAACACAAACGGCAATTTTGAATGCAAATTATATTGCTACGCGTCTTTCACAAGCTTATTCCATTCTTTATAGAGGCAAGCATGGACGAGTTGCGCACGAATGTATTGTGGATACACGCGTGTTGAAAGAGCAATATGGGGTGAGTGTTGATGATATTGCAAAACGTTTGATTGATTATGGGTTTCATGCACCAACGATGTCGTTTCCTGTTGCTGGAACTTTGATGATTGAACCAACGGAATCAGAGCCAAAAGCAGAAATTGATCGTTTTTGTGATGCTTTGCTCTCTATTGCTGAAGAAGCTCAGAAAGTCGGTGCGGGTATTTGGCCTAAAGAAGATAATCCTTTGGTAAATGCACCACATACATTGGTAGATACTTTAGAGGATACTTGGACGCGACCTTATTCACGACAAGAGGCGGCTTTTCCCAATTCTTATCTTGATCCAGCAAATAAATATTGGCCTCCTGTTTCGCGTATTGATAATGTTGCCGGAGATAGAATGCTTATTTGTTCTTGTCCACCATGGGGGAATACGTATTAAATTTATTTATATGAAGAAAAAAGCCCACATAAAATGTGTGGGCTTTTTCATGTCCATATGATTAGTAATAACAGGATGATATTACTTTCTTTTAGTTTGTATTGTTCTTTTCTGGTGTACGGAAAGCCATTGATGATTTTTATCACTTTGTTTTTTTTAGAGAGTTTTAAATGTAAATGCGTTTATAGCGCTTCCCTAGAGATGTCAGAATTTCGTTAGGAATGGTGTTGGCGTCTGTCGATACTTTTTCAAGTGTTTGGTGGAGACCAATGAGTTCTACCCAATCGCCTCTTTGAGGTTTTTTATCAAGCTCGGTAGCATCCACGATAGTGGAATCCATAGAAATGCGTCCAACAATAGGGAGTTTGTGCCCATTAAAATAAACTGCACCCTTATTCGAAAGAATGCGTGGCCAACCATCTGCATAGCCGATAGAAATGGTTGCAAGAGTGCTTGGTCTGCGAGTAATGAAGCTTCCTCCATAACCGATAGGTACTCCTGCATCAATAAAGCGGCTTTGAAGAACTTGGGCTTCAAGTTTTAAAACAGGTTTAAGAGGTGTTGGGTATTTTCCGTGAGGATCGACACCGTAAAGTGCAATGCCTGGGCGAACAAGGTCAAAATAGAAATCTGGTCCTAGAAAAATGCCTCCAGAATTGGCAAATGAGGCTTTACAGGTGGGCAATTGTGCAAGTACGGTCTTGAAAGCAGCTAATTGTGTATAATTGAATGAATGGGTGGCATTATCTCCATTTGCAAGGTGACTAAGAATGTATTTTATTTCTGCTTTTTCGAAAATTGTAGGTTGTTTGATGAGTTTTTGTAATTCTTTTTTATCAAGCCCTAATCGGTTCATGCTGGTATCGATTTGAACAATTGCAGGAAACTTTTTATCTTTTTTTTGACAAAGTGTTTGCCAGCTTTCAAGTGTGTCCCAAGAGTTCAAAACAGGAATAATTCCTGCTTGAGCTATAAGCTCTTCTGTATTTTGTGGCAGCTCGTTAAGAAGAGCAAGCGTGACATTTTCTGGTAAAATATTTTTTAATTGTAGTGCTTCTTCGATTTGGGCTACAAAAAAACTGCGGCAACCAGCTTGATAAAGTGCAGGGGCAATTTGGTCAGCACCTAACCCGTAGGCATCCGCTTTTACGACTGCAGAACATTCAATTGGAGTAACACGTTGGGTTAAAGCTATGTAATTCGCAACAATAGCACGTACATCGATGGTTGCTACAGCTGTATAAGGAAGTAATGCGTTTGCTTCATCATTAACGGATTTGTTCATTTTAAAAGCCTCTCTTGAGTCAGTGAGACACGAAATTCCCTTTAGTGACTTCATATAGGTTTCTATGATATATGGAAAGGATGTGTGTACGGTTTGTTATTGTTAAAATTATTAACAATTTATATTGGACTATGTGCCATTAAAGCAATCTTTTGATGTAAAACGCTTAGCTCTGTGTACAATGAAAAGAGTTGTTTTCTGGGGGATGTTAAATGTCGGTTAAATAAAGGTTTATGTTTTAGGAGAAATATTGGCATATGACTGCACAAGTATTATATCATTTTAGAAATCTTGAGTCCATATTCAAAAAGAGATAAGGGAGAGTATTATGAATACGTCTGCTACGAAGGATCAGTTAAATATCAGCGGCGTTGCATCAAACTTTCCAATTCCTGAAAATGTATTCGCGCTTACCGTCCAAGAAGTTTATCATTATACAGACCGTTTGTTTAAATTTCGTCTGAATCGTCCAGAAAATTTTCGTTTTCGTTCTGGTGAATTTGTTATGATTGGTTTGCCAAACGCAGAAAAGCCAATTTATCGTGCTTATTCGATAGCCAGTCCATTTTGGGATGAGCAGCTTGAGTTTTTTTCTATCAAAGTTCCGGGAGGACCGTTAACCGAACATCTCCAAAAAATTAAAATGGATGATACAGTTTTAATGCGTAAGAAGTCTACTGGAACATTGGTTCTTGATGCTCTTATTCCTGGAAAACGTCTTTATCTTCTTTCAACAGGGACGGGAGTTGCTCCATTTGCAAGTCTTATTCGTGATCCTGAAACTTATGAAAAATTTTCAGAAGTAATTCTTATTCAAACAACCCGTGAGCGGGATGAGCTTGCTTATGCAAAAGATCTTGTTATCTCTTTACAACAAGACCCGTTGATTAGTGAATATATACAACAGTTGAAATTTTATCCTATGACCACTCGTGAACCTTCTGAGCATATGGGCCGCATTACGACGGTTATGGAAAGTGGCACTTTTTTTGAAACGACAGGTTTGCCAAGAATTCACCCTGATGAAGATCGTGTGATGATTTGTGGCTCTATGGCAATGCTAAAGGATTGTGCAAGGATGTGTGAATCTTTTGGTCTTGTTGAAGGTGCCAATAATGCACCAGCGTCTTATGTTGTGGAGCGTGCTTTTGTTGGATGAGAGGGGAGCTGTGTTGCTGCATGTGCTAATACGCTGATAGTATCCCAATCATTTGCCGTAATAAGCTGTTTGGGGGTTATCCAAGAACCACCAACACAGAAGACGTTAGAAAGTTGGAGCCATTGAGCTGCATTTTTTTGTGTAATGCCGCCTGTTGGACAAAATCTGATTTCAGAAAAGGGGGATGCTAAGGCTTGAATAAAGTCTATACCCCCCGCTGCTTCAGCGGGGAAAAATTTAAAATATGAATAGCCTTTATTCCATGCTTGCATTAATTCACTTGGTGTCATTACACTGGGGAGAAGGGGGATTTCGCTGTTTTTTGCACAATCAATTAATTCGTTTGATGATCCAGGGCTTATGATAAATTTTGCTCCTGCGCGTTCGGCTCGTTCATAATGTATAGTGTTGAGAATTGTTCCTGCTCCAACGATTGCTTGCGGCACTTCTTGTGTGATTGCTTCTATTGCATCATATGCATTAGGTGTTCGCAATGTGATCTCCATTGTTTTCAATCCACCTTTGACAAGAGCCCGTGCTAATGGTACGGCCATTTGGAGATCGTCAATGCACAAAACAGGTATGACAGTTTGTGTTTGGAGAAGTGTTAAAAGGTGATTTATTTTTTGGCACATGGTGTTTTTTCTCTAAGAGATGGGGTTATCTGCATAGTTTGATTAAGCATAATATGTTAAAGAGTAGATGAATAGATCTTGAAATTGAATGAAACGCGCGTTATGGCAAGACTTATGGAAAAGAATTTTAAAGTTGCTGCTGTTTATTGCTTCGCAGATTTGAAGCATTATTGTCAATTACAGAAACCTTTGCTGGATTTATGTCAAGCAAAGGGTATCAAAGGAACACTGCTTTTAGCACAAGAAGGAATCAATGGAACTGTTGCAGGGTCTTGTGCTGCGATTGAAGCGTTGGTCAATTTTATTACAGCTGAGCCTGCATTTCAAACGCCGGAGATTAAATATTCATGGGCATCGAAAATGCCTTTTCATCGCATAAAAGTGCGGTTGAAAAAAGAGATTGTCACAATGGGGGTTGAAGGCGTTAATCCGTTAAAGGTTGTTGGTACTTATGTTGCTCCTGAAGATTGGAATGCCCTTATTCAAGATGAAGACACGATTCTCATTGATACGCGTAACGATTATGAATATGCGCTCGGAAGTTTTCAAGGAGCGATTGATCCACGTATTAAGACATTTCGGGAATTTCCTGAATGGGTGCTCAAGCACGAAGCTGATTTAAAGAAGAAAAAGAAAATTGCCATGTTCTGTACAGGTGGGATTCGCTGTGAAAAATCAACAGCTTATGTGCGTGATCTTGGTTATGATCAGGTTTACCATTTAAAAGGTGGGATTCTGAAATATTTGGAAACAATTCCTAAGGAGAAAAGTTTGTGGTGGGGCGAGTGTTTTGTTTTTGATGAGCGTGTTTCTGTTAAACATGGTCTTGAAGAGTGTGGGCGTGAATTGTGTCATGCATGTCGTTCTCCTCTTAATGCTGAAAGCAAATTATCGGTTCATTATGAAGAAGGTGTTTCGTGTGATGCTTGTTATAATACGAAAAGTGACGCTGATAGGCAGCGTTTTCGCGAACGTCATAAGCAGTTCCAATTAACAAAATTGCGTGCAATTGATTCTCATCTAGAGTCTTAAAAGGTATTGTATTTTAAGGCTTTAAATTTTAGTTTTTTTATTAAGAGAGAATAAGTTTTCGGAGTCAGTGAGAAAGTATTTTATAAAGCTGATTTTTGCTTGGTCTTTTATTTTGTGTAAAGATTAAGCAATTTATTTATAAATATATTAGCATTATGCATCTCGAGCCAATATTCTTGATGTTACAATGCTTAGTTATTTCAAATGCTTTTAATTCTGAAACAGTAAAAACAGCGCTATGGTAGTCCAATAGGGAAAATAGCCTAAAGGGGAACTGTGATTTGAAAAGCTGTTTTAGAATAGGCTGAAACATACGATTAACGCGCTATGTTAATGTTAAGAGCAGGTGTGCTATAGATAAATATAAATGATGCTACTGGTTTGACTCCATAACGTAAAGATGGTCATATCTCATAGATTTTGCGTTATACTTTCTAGGCGGTATTGGGGATGGAATTAAGAAGCCCAAGTAAAGAGATTTTTTAAAGAAGGATTGTAAAGTTAGTAACACAATGATGTGGGAATTTCGTGAAGGCTGCACTCCATAAAGGGGGATAAAGTGACTTATCTACATGAGGTTGTTGTTGCTTTTTTACATCATTTTATCGTTAAAAATTAAAAAATGTTTAAAATAGAAAAAATGATTGAAATGAATAAGGATTCGTTTTATACAAGGATTTGCCCAAAGTCGCACGTGCCTGTGGGTGTCCGCTGGTTCTCAAATGGTGAGATTAACCGGTACGGTACCTGGAACTAACCGCTCCAGTCATTCTTACGGCCAACCGAAAGAGTGAGGACATCTTGAAGCAACGACGGTGCGGGCCTTTCTGGTGTCTTCCAGCTGTCCAAATGCTGGGATAACTATAGAGGCACACCTCATTGCCTTCAGTGCGGAAGTGGTTTTTCAACTCCAATCAAAAAGGCAGATAAAGTAGAGCAACGCGGTTTGTCGCGCTGTTTTTTGCTGTATGCAATGCTAATTTCTGGTTATTTGAATAATCAGAATGGGGGTAGCTATTGTGTGTGTTTTGTACTTTAGCTGTTGGCGGCTCTATGCTGTCTAGGCGTAGGGTAGGGATTTTGTTCCCTAGGAGAATTGGTAGATGATGACGAAACGTATTCGCGATTTTCTTGCAACACATTGTTTTGATGGTCCATGCCTAGTTGTTGACCTTGATGTTGTCCGTGAAAATTATTTAAATTTTGAAAAAGCTCTTCCACAGTCTCGTATTTTTTATGCGATAAAGGCAAATCCAGCTCCTGAGATTTTGAGTTTGCTTGTTTCTTTAGGCTCGTCTTTTGATGCAGCTTCTGTTGCAGAAATTGAAATGGCTTTAAAAGCGGGAGCAACGTGTGATCGTATTTCTTTTGGGAATACTATTAAAAAGGAGCGTGATATTGCGCATGCATATGCATTAGGTATTTCGCTTTATGCGGTTGATTGTGTTGAAGAAGTGGAAAAAATTGCGCGTGCTGCTCCTGGAGCTCGTGTTTTTTGCCGCGTTCTTACTGACGGAAAAGGAGCCGAGTGGCCATTGTCACGCAAATTTGGCTGTGTTCCTACTATGGCGGTTGACGTTTTACGTCGGGCGCATCAATTAGGCTTGCAAGCGTATGGCGTTTCTTTTCATGTAGGGTCTCAGCAGACAGATCTTAGTGCATGGGATCGTGCTTTATCGGATGCAGCTATAGTTTTTAGGCATTTGGAGCAAGAAGGAATTTCATTGAAGTTGGTTAATATGGGGGGTGGTTTTCCAACGCGTTATTTGAAAAACGTTCCTACAGAGCAAGCTTATGGTACGGCTGTTTTTGATTCATTAAAGAAATATTTCGGCAATCGTATTCCTGAGACGATCATTGAACCGGGGCGTGGGATGGTCGGTAACGCTGGTGTTATTCGCACAGAAGTTGTTTTAATATCTAAAAAAGCAGACAATGATAATGTTCGATGGGTATATCTTGATGTTGGAAAGTTTAATGGTCTTGTTGAGACTATGGATGAAGCAATTCGCTATCCTATTGAAACGCCTCATGGTAATAAGGCAATGGAGCCTTGTATTTTAGCGGGTCCAACATGCGATTCTGCAGATGTTCTTTATGAAAAAACACCTTATATGTTGCCTTTGTCTCTTACGGTAGGGGATGAGTTGTTGATTCATGGTACTGGTGCTTACACAGCAACTTATGCATCTGTTGCTTTTAATGGTTTTGAGCCTTTGCGCTCCTACGTGATTTAAATTTTTCTTTATGATGACAAAGATTAGAGTGGGGCGTGTGATAAAGGTGAGTATGATATATTTTCAAACCAAAGATGGTGCATTTTTTACACTTTCAGGTGAACAAGACATTGATAAACCACATCGCGAGCGTTTACTTGATTTAGCTTTAGGGATAGGGCGTAAGCGTAAATCGTCGGAAACTTTGCGTCGTGGACAGTTGGCTGCGTGTGGGCTGTCCTTTGTTGTTAAAAATGCGCTTGGAGAGCTTGTGGGTAGTGTACGTCTTTGGCATGTTCGATTTAACAAAGGAAAAAATGGCACACGGCAGGCTTTGCTTTTGGGGCCTCTGGCTGTTTCAGCGAAGTATTCCGGTATAGGCATAGGATCGTTTCTTATGCAGCATGCAATTGGAACAGCAAAAAAACAGGGTTATGGCGCTATCTTACTTGTAGGTGATACTGAGTTTTATCAGCGTTTTGGTTTTTCAAACAGCTTAACAGAGAATTTGGCAATGCCTGGTCCTTATGAAAAACATCGTTTTCAAGCATTAGAATTGATACCAGAGTATCTTGCCGCATGCCATGGGGTTTTGCTCCCTAGTGGAGAAAGGGAAGGTTTGAGTCGTTTTCAGTGTCATAAAGTGGCTTGAAGTTCCCTTTACTTTGTTTTTTAAAATTGAGGGCTTTGCGTATCATCTTTGCTGGTGGCGGCAGGGTGTTTTTATACGATATAAGGTTTTTAGAATAGCTTTATTTCGTATTACCGTTTCTTTTTTATCTTGAATTTATTTTCTGTAATAATTTTTCTCTTCTACTGAGAACACCAATGACTTTCTTGAATTTAAAACGACTTTGACAAAATTTATGATGGATGATTATTGTTAAGTACGGCAAGCTTTGCATTTTGTAAGATCTCGTTTAGATACAATTATTTAATGTAAAGTTTTGTTTCTAACATTTTTAGGAGATACATATACATGAAATTGTTGAAAAGAAAAACATTCCCCGACTTTCATACAGTTACATTCAGTGGCTTGTAGGGGCATCAGAGAGAGGTGGTGTTTTTTTGAGAAAAATGGTCAGGAATGTCAAGACGCTAAAGATAATGGTTATTATAAAGAAAATATCGCTAAAAGCCATAATCATTGCTTGGATGCGTGCCATATTAAAAAGTTGGAGGAGAGCAAGAGCATGCGGATCAAAAGTCATGGAGTTAAAGTATATAGTAAGGTTTGAAAGCATTTCCGTTGCTTGGTTGTTTCCGTGGTGGACGGTTTCGGCTATTCGTCCATAATGTAGGTCTGTGCGTTTTGTCATAAGAGTGCTGATAATAGCAAGTCCTACGGCACCACCAAGATTACGTGTAAGATTAAAAAGTCCAGAGGCATTTTGCATTCGGTCTGGTGGGAGTGATCCGAGGGCAATGTTATTAATGGGGACCATGCATAACATAACAGAAGAGCCACGGAAAACTTGAGGCCAAAAGAATTCCTCAAAGCCCCAGTTATCTGTGATAGAGCTCGCCATCCAAGTTCCTAATGCAAAGCCAAAAAGTCCTATCGCCATCATTAAACGTGCATCAATGCGTGCTGAAAGAAATCCAGCAAGGGGTGCAGTTAATAGCATGACGAACCCTGAAAGAAACAATGTTTCTCCTATCATGAGTGCATCATAATGACGGATTTGGCTCAAATAGACAGGATAAAGATATGTGAGACCATAAAGACCGATTCCAAGCATAAAAGAAAAAACTGCTGCGGTCGAAAAATTGAAATTAGAAAAAGCTGAGAGATCAACGATAGGTTCTTTAGCAGTAAAAGCGCGCCAGAAGAATAAGCCGGCAGATAGGATCATAATAATGAATAATTTTAGGATGAGATTGTCACTTAACCAATCATGACGCGCACCCTCTTCTAGAATATACTCTAAAGTTCCTAGAAAAACAGCCATAGAAATGAGTCCTAACCAGTCAAATTTAGACATTAAAGAGGGGTTTGCTTTATCAAAATCAATCAATTTCCAAGCGAGAATTGAGATAATAATCCCGCAGGGTACATTGATAAGAAAGAGCCAGTGCCATGATAAGATATGACAAAGATAGCCTCCCACTGTTGGACCAATAGTGGGAGCTAACGTTGCTACTAGCCCTACGATAGGGGTAACAATTGGGCGTTTAGAAGGAGGAAAAAGTATATAGGAGGCGACAAAAACACTAGGGATAATTCCTCCTCCAATAAAACCTTGGAGTGCTCGGTACACAATCATCTCTTCAATAGATGTTGCTGTTGCACAAAGAACAGAAGTAATCGTAAATCCGACAGCTGATATGCTAAAGAAAACGCGTGTTGAAAGCAGTCTTCCTAAGAATCCAGAAAGGGGCAACATGATGACTTCAGCGATGAGATAGGAGGTTTGAACCCATGAAATCTCTTCAGAACTTGCTGAAAGACCAGCTTGAATTTCAGCTAAAGAGGAGGAAACGATTTGGATATCTAAAATAGCCATGAACATACCAAAGGCCATAGCAATGAAAACTACGATTTTACGGGTTTCTGTATGCTCTTGAGAATGTGTAAATTCTGGTATAGAAGATGTCATAGTAAGGTCATTTGCTTTTTGTTATAAAAGGTTTTTATCCTGCGGCTTTGTGCGTGTATCAATCTCTACTGAAACACTCATTCCTGCTCGAATACGTCCGGTTTTTAATATTTTTTCTGGAATAGAGATACGTACAGGAATGCGTTGAACAATCTTAGTGAAATTGCCGGTGGCATTTTGTGGAGGGAGAAGAGAAAAAATAGCTCCTGTTGCAGGTGCAATAGAAAGTACTGTACCTGTAAACACATCTTTTTGGAAGGCATCAATAGTAATATAAGCTGTTTGTCCAGCGTGAATGTCTTGCAACTGTGTTTCTTTATAATTCGCTTCAATATAAAGTGCATGTATGGGAACTAATGCCGCAAGACGTTGGCCATTCATAACAAAATCCCCTGTTTTTGCTGTTAAATTTCCAATAATTCCATCGAATGGAGCCCGTATAATGGTTGAATCAAGATCACGTTGTGCCTTTTCACGTGTGAGTTCTAAGCTCTTCGTTTGGCTTTCTGTTTCACTGCGTTGCGCTTCTAGCACTTGGATATTCGCACGTGCTGCAGCTATTTGTGCATTGGCGCGATCAACATTAGCAATGGCTTGTTCATAAGTTGATTTGGCATCATCAACATTGGATTGAGGGGCATAACGACTAGCTTTAAGTTCTGTGGTGCGTTTTAGAGTTAGTTGTGCATGAGTTGCTATAGCTGAAGCGGCAGCTTTTTGTGCTTGCGCGTCATCTAGAGCACTATGAGCAGCTGTAATTTGTGCACCAATACGGAGAAGAGTT
Organism: Bartonella refiksaydamii; assembly: GCF_902652675.1. Classification (NCBI taxonomy): domain Bacteria; kingdom Pseudomonadati; phylum Pseudomonadota; class Alphaproteobacteria; order Hyphomicrobiales; family Bartonellaceae; genus Bartonella; species Bartonella refiksaydamii. The sequence continues at coordinate 1,042 of NZ_LR736307.1, read as the reverse complement.
TTTTGTTGTGTGTTGAGACGGGCTTCTGTCTGTTTCAAGGCTATTTGATAATCGCCATTGTCTAAGTGGAATAGGATATCGCCTTTTTTTACAATTTGGTTAGCTTTAATAGCTATTCTTTCAATATATCCATTTAATTTAGGGGCAATAGCTGCTATGTCTCCTTGTACATAGGCATCTTCAGTGGTAAGCATATAACGCCATTGTGTTATCCATTTATAGCTAAACCAAAGTACAAAAAGCGTAAGAACGATAAGAAGAGCATTAATGATTTTCTTTTTTTCCATCTTATTAAAGTACTTGTTTGTTGAAACCTTTGCTTCAGATCTAGACATGGATTCTATACTTTCAATTCAATGAATAAAATAACCTCATCGCTACACAAGAACAAGAAAGTGATTATGCAGCAGGGGAATAAGAGCTTTTCATGCAATAAGCAAATAATAACACATAATGCTAAATATATAAACTTGCAAGTGTAGGGATATTAGTCTGTTGAGCATGCGCATTTTTTACAAATGCCTTGTATTTCTAAGGTGCTTCTCCGCGCTTGGAAGCCAACCGCTTGCACCATTTGTTTAAGGCTGGATATAATAGTTTGGTCTTGTATTTCGTTTACTTTGCCACAATTCTCACAAATGATGAAAGTTGTGAGTTCGTGTTGACAATTTTCAGGATGTAAACAGGCCATAAAAGCATTTACACTTTCAAGACGGTGAATACACTTTAATTCGACAAGTTTTTCTAATGCACGATAAACTTGGAGAGGTGCACGAAATCCTTCTTTGCGTAAATGATCAAGAATCGCATAAGCGCTTAAAGGTCCTCGTGCATTCTTTAAAGTGTTCAGAACCAATATTTGGTTACGCGTAAGTTTAGATGGCATTGATACCCTTCCTTTTGCTTCACGGAAAAGAATAAAGCGTGTGAGACATTTGTGCAATGGTGAATATAGAATATGTGCCCTCTGACTGTAATGAAGCTTTCACCCCTTTTTGAGAGTATTTAGTTTATATACCCGTTATAGATGTATAATTTATTT
>NZ_LR736306.1:11801-32963 GCF_902652675.1 Bartonella refiksaydamii | reverse complement strand
ATTGGTACAAAACCTAGTGGCAAAATATACAAAACCTGCCGTCAAGCTACATACAATGAAACATTTTAATGAGATCACTTTAGCTAATATTTTGGCGGAGAGAGAGGGATTCGAACCCCCGATAGAGTTGCCCCTATGCCGCATTTCGAGTGCGGTGCTTTCAACCACTCAGCCATCTCTCCCTGTGAAAATATAAAAAATCCCACACCGTTTAAGTATATAGCGGGTAGATAACTTTCAATTGTATCTAATACAACTTTTTTGTTTTTTTGTAGGACTTTATTGACAGAGAATAGAAATTCCTTCATATATGTAAGATGCAAGCGTGGGGAAATCTGCGCATATTTGTGTTTGGGAGGATGTTTTTATCCTTCTTTTAAAATCTATTACGACTGATAAAAAGCAGCCTATTTTTTCTTATTGATAAGGTAGAAATCAAATAAGAGCTGGAATGAACGGAAGGATAAAAAATGTTCGCAGTCATTAAAACCGGTGGTAAGCAATATCGCGTTGTTACTAACCAAGTGGTGAAAGTTGAAAAAATTATTGGCAATGCCGGTGATGTTGTCGAATTCAATGACATATTGATGATTGGACAAGAAGGGAATGCGGTTATTGGTACACCTGTTGTTACTGATGCTTGTGTTACGGCTGAAATCATAAAACAGGTACGTGGACGTAAGGTTATCGCATTTAAAAAGCGCCGTCGTCAAAATTCGAAGCGTACGCGTGGTCATCGTCAAGAATTGACAACGCTTCGTATTTTAGAGATTTTAATGGGTGGTTCAAAGCCGAAAAAAGCAGCTACAAAACCGATTAAAGAAAAAGCGGCTGTATTAAAAGAAGTGACAAAAGAAATAAAAGCTGCTGCTGTTAAGAAAACGATTAAAAAAACTGCTGAAAAGAAAACTACGTCGCAGAAGGAAGCAGCTGTAGCATCAAAAAGTAAAGAAGATTAAAGGAGAGCATCCGTGGCACATAAAAAAGCTGGTGGTTCTTCGCGTAATGGTCGCGATTCAGAATCAAAACGTCTTGGCGTTAAAAAATTTGGTGGTGAAGCCGTTATCGCTGGAAATATTATTGTTCGCCAGCGCGGTACGCGTTGGCATCCTGGTGACAATGTCGGCATTGGAAAAGACCATACCCTTTTTGCATTGTCCAATGGAAAGGTTTCTTTTCAAAGAAAAGCGAGTAACCGTTCGTATGTTTCGGTCATTCCTATGGTGGAGGCAACAGAATAGACTACAATATTTTCTGTAATAAGCTGGCGTTCTGTTAAATTTCGGTTATGAAATTGTGAGTCTCGGAAAGGAAAGATGGCACCCCGTCTTTCCTTTTTTTGTTCTATGATATATTCCAAAATAAAGGGACGTGCAGAAAATTAAGAAAATCTTTTTCTTAAATAACCATAAAATTGGTATTATGTTTCGTTTGTACTGGAAGCATTGACGTGATGGTGAAGTTTACCAATAGATGAGCATATGATGGCAGTGAGGGGTGGGGCTTTTTATACGTAGAAAAACGCTAGGCAGTTTATTGTAGAGAGGTAATTTATTTTCGAAGAGATTTGAGAGAGCATTTGCGGGATCGTTTTGTAAGGGTGAACCGGTTTACGGAATAGTGGTGTTCATAATATACTTTCAACGGTCTTGGATATTTGTTGGGTTATCTCTTTAGAAGAAAGGGAAGCCTACAATGTTGCTAAGGTTATATCATGGGATATTTAGCTTTGCGAAATTTTAAAGAGGTAGGCTGAGAGTAGAAATTTGTAAGCATGTAACAAATCAAAGAGGAGAAAGGGTGAATTACTCAGTTTGGGGGAATAAGTTAAAATATAAGCTAGAGTTTCAGATGGTTGGGAGGGCTGCTTTTTATATAGGAAGTAATGACAAGTTATATTGAATAACTTGAGATAATGAGGGCCTTTTTAAACATAGCTTTTCAGTTTGTTGGGTGTGTAAATATCAGGGCATTTGTCTTTGTGGAATTAAAGAATAGGAGTCAGATTTGCCTATAATGGTTTTAAGCAATACGGTGAACAGCAATATCCAATTGTTTGATAGGACCATGTTAGGGTGTTAAAGCACTTCGCTTAGTTATATTTTGTAAAACAAAGGAAAATTGTGGTGCTGTTTATACTTTGTATTTTGGGGAATGAAATTTATCAAAAATGTTCATGCTCAAATGTGAGGTTGTTTGAATTCATGATGAAATATAAGGAAGTAGAAGCGTGAATACAGATTTTAACGAAAGTGAAATCTTGTCTATAGGATCTGTACAACTTGCAGCTGCTTTTGATCATAAAAATGATGCGATTTATGCTGCTGCCGAATTACTTGTGCAGATTGGCGCAGTTGACAAATGCTATCTGGCTAGCATGCTCCAACGTGAAGCAATAACAAATACTTGGCTTGGAAATGGTATAGCAATTCCTCATGGGATGATTGAAAATTGTGATTTGATTATCAGAGACGCTGTTGCAGTTATACAGATTCCTGCTGGTGTTGAGTGGAAATATGGAAAGAAAGCGCGTTTAGTCATTGCTATTGCAGCTAGTCCGAATCGCTATAGAGATATTTGTAAAAAATTAACGCATCTTTTATTCGATAAGGAACGTCTAGAAGCACTTTCAACAACTGCAGATAAACAGCAGATTATTACAACTCTTTTTGATCAGAATATGAAGATAGGGAAGACTTCTATTGGTGATCTTTCGGTAAGCCAAGAATGGACTTTAGATTATCCAAGTGGTCTTCATGCGCGGCCAGCTTCTCTTTGGGTTGACTTTGCAAAAAAAGTCCAGAGCTCTATCAGAATTCGCCATGGTCAGTATGCCGTTGAAATGAAAAATTTGGTTGGTTTATTGCAATTAGGAGCAAAAAACGGTGATGTTCTGATTTTTTCGACGGATGCTGTAGAAGGTGCAAAACTTCTTAAGGATGCGATTTCTGTTGCGAAGAAAGTGAGCATAAGTGAAAAATGTATGATGAGAGAGACGGAATCTCAAATGAAGGCTTTTCATGGTTGGTATCCGTGCTCTGGGCAAAAAGGTATTTCTGGTGTTGGGGCAAGTTCAGGATTAGCGCTTGGCAAGATTTTTGTTTTAAGGCAAAATAATATTACCATAACAGATCAACCAATTGATTTTGCGATTGGTACTGCATGTCTTGAAAGTGCTCTTACAAAAACAAAACATAAAATGGCATCAGTTATTGCTGATATAACAGCGCGTATGGGAGCGGATTCTGCTGCGATTTTTTCTGCGCAAATAGCTTTGCTTGAAGATGAAAATCTGATAGCTCAAGCTTGTCGTTTTATGGCAGAAGGTCATGGTGTAGCTTGGTCTTGGGATAGAGCGGTTCGGCAATTTGCAGATATGTTTTCTAATGTAGATAATCCGTTATTAGCGGCGCGTGCTGTTAATTTAGTTGATGTTGGTCGTCGTGTTTTAGGCGAGATTAACCCATCGTATAGACCATTCTTTTTAGATGATATCCCACGTGGTATTATTCTTGTTACAGATGATCTATCTCCTTCTGACGTAGCTCAACTTGATTGTACAAAAGTACAAGGATTAGCAACGGCATGGGGAGGACCTCTGTCTCATACAGCTATTCTGGCTCGTACTCTTGGCATTCCAATGGTTGTTGCTACGGGTGCTGATATTTTAGCAGTTGAGTGTAATATTCAGGCTATTATTGATGGAGATAATGGATTCATTTATCTTGATCCTTCTCCTGAAGATGTTGAAGATGCTCAAAAACAGATGCGTATTGTTGCGCAAAAGCGTGATAGTGAGATACGCGTGTGTAGATTACCAGTGCAAACGACAGATGGTCAAAGAATTCGTATCATGGCTAATGTCAATTACGCATATCAGGTTCCTGTTGCGCTTGATTTTGGAGCTGAAGGTATTGGACTCATGCGTACAGAATTTTTGTTTTTAGATAGTCCACATATTCCAGATGAAGAAGCACAATTTGATGTATACCGGACGATGATTGCAGCTGTAAGAGATAAGCCATTAATTATTCGTGCGCTTGATATTGGTGGGGATAAACAGGTTACGCATTTACATTTATCTCAAGAGGACAATCCTTTTTTAGGTGTTCGGGGAACACGGCTTTTATTACGTCGGCGTGACCTTTTAGCTCCGCAGTTGCGCGCTTTGTATCGAGCCGCAAAAGAGGGTGGAGATCTATGGATTTTGTTTCCAATGGTTATGTCTGTTTCAGAGATTTTTGCTATAAAAAAGATCACAGAAGAAATTCGCAACGATATTGATGCACCAAAATTAAAGCTGGGTATTATGATTGAAGTTCCGGCAGCAGCTATTATGGCAGATGTTTTGAGTGCCTATGTTGATTTTTTTTCAATTGGGACTAACGACTTAACACAGTACACAATGGCTGTTGATCGACAAAATCCTTATCTTGTGTCCGAAGCTGATAGCCTTGATCCAGCAGTTTTGCGTATGATTTATCAGACTATTCAGGGTGCGGAAAAACATAAGTGTTGGGTTAGTGTGTGTGGAGGTATGGCCGGTGATCCTTTTGCAGCGATGATTTTGACTGGATTGGGGATTAACGAACTTTCTATGATATCTTGTGAAATTTCTTCGGTAAAAGCGTGTTTGCAGACGCATAGTTTTGAAGACATGAAAATTTTAGCAAAAAAAGCATTACAATGTGAAACTGCGCGAGCTGTGCGAGCTCTTAGAAATGATATAAGGTGATGTAGGGGCTTTAAGGGGGGGATCGTTAATCCTGTAATTTGGTAACGTAATCACATTATAAACTATTTTTGTTGGAATAAGTTCTATTATCTCAATGGAGCGCTAATGTTGGCACCGATGGCTTAATGGAGTCGCTTATCCTATTTATTATTGGATATAATGAGTGGTAATGGGTTAGTAGTGATGCTTAATCATTTGATTTTTGAAAAAACAGCATTATCAATTTGAAGATGATGTTATTCACAAAATCTGAAGGTATACAAATGAGCTAAGAGAATAGCTGTTTCTGATGATTTAATGATTGCATTTTAGAAGATACCTATCCACGGAAAAATTGCTTTTTAAAAGGAGAGGAAGTGCTTGTTATTCAACAAGTATTACATCTTACTTTGATAAATGAAGTTGCTTTTTGAATTTTGAATGCATAGTTTAGGCTTGCACGTTACTTCTTTCTGGGTATAGTGCGCAAATCTGGAGAGGTGGCCGAGTGGTTGAAGGCGCACGCCTGGAACGCGTGTATATGGGAAACCATATCGAGGGTTCGAATCCCTCTCTCTCCGCCAGATTTTTTTAAGTATAGCTTTTTTCTCACCGTCACCAGAAATCATCATTGCGAGGAATCGCAGATGATGAAGTAATCCTGTAAATGTTTGGATCTCCATATTCTTTCAGAGTTCGCAATGACGATTGAGACTTGTACTTCACTTTCTCAAATTGCACCATTTTACCCCTAAAATTTCCATTTTTACTGTCTCCTTTTTCTATGCATGTGAACATTCTGGTCGAAGGTATGCATGTCCTCAAACCATTAATTTACCTGACTTTTGGGCTATGAGGCTTTTTTGACCCCTCATTTTTAGAGAACAAAAACCGAAATATTGCTTTTACGTTTGTGGAATAAACAAAGATTTTTTGAGAAATAAAGTTAACGATATACTATCAAATTACATGGTTCCTGCTTTTATAATTGCTATTGATATGTAGCCTTTAAACAAAAGTGGAAAAATAGATAAACACCACTTGATCAGCACCTACAGTAAAAATTATCAAAGAAAAACTGTATTTCTGAAGAGAAAATTATTGCAATATGGTCTGCAATATTGGAGAGCAACAATATCATTCCCGAGAATAATTTTTTAGTGTTGTCGGCGGATTTTGAGAGGACTTACAGGTTATAGAGGCTTATTTAAAAGAATTTTGGATTACCTTTGAGCTGACCGATTTTTTTACAGACCCAGTATTAAAAGATCAATTTAAAATGATGAACAATTACAAAGATAGCAAATGTTAAACAAATCAAAAATTGACTTATCGTTAGAGAATAACTTTTTTCAAAGGTACGTTTTTTACCGAAATTATGCCCTAAAATGAAGGTTGTTGATTTTCCAAATGGAGTTCTTCTGTTAATTCAACATTTGCTTCAGACACATTCAATATTGTCTCTGCTAAAAATTTACAAGAAACTATACCTGTAGACCAAGCAAAATCTATAATCGATTCTTTTAATGCACAAAAACTGCCTTTAGGCTTGGTGGGTTGGACCGCATTCGTCTCATTATAAAGTTGATGAAGTTCTCTTATCTATGGGTTTAGAGCATGTTGAAACAGAGGTAGGAATGACAGCTTTAGCGCAAAATATAGACTCACATGTTACTTCTATGCCGGATAACTTCAAAATCAAGGAAGTTGAATCTCTTCAAGATTTTAGAGATTACGGAAATGTTATGGTATCAATATTCTAGCCTTTTGATGAAGAAGCGGTTATATTTTATGAAACAATAGGCCGTTGTTATAAAAAAGACTCTGATGTAGAGATGTTCGTTGGTTATATAAACAATAGTCCTGTAGCAATATGTTTTTGTGTTAAAGCAGATGGAGTTGGTGGAGTGTATGATATTGTCACCAATCCAGATTTTCAGAAAAGAGGTGTTGGGACATTAATGACAAAAATTGCTATTGAGCATTTAAAAAGAAAGAAATGTCATGTTATTGGTATGCAAGCCTCTCACGAGGGAATTGGCATTTATAAAAAATTGGATTTTATAAACTTTGGTGAATGCAAAGTTTATTCCAATAAACACATAGCAGTTTAGTTATGAACTCTTTTTTTGCTAATCTACAAGAGAATTTATTATTTTCAGGATAATCGTATCAAAAAAAGATATCTATCACAGATCCAATTTGGATAAGTAAAATTTTTTTATTTAATATGACTGACAATTTACTGTTTGTTGTGTGTTTTTCCTCCAACATCAAAGAACGACTTCCCACAGCACAGCATAGTCTGTCTGATATTTGATAGATAACTGTTGCCCTTTGGTTCAATAAAAATATGTAGATTCAACGGTGCTATATTGCGTCTGTGATCGGAGGTCGAAAATTCTAAACCCAACCGTGATATGCAAACGCTTCACTCTTAAATCACATGAAACATTCGCAATAGTGATAGTTAATATTCGCGCTGAGATTTCTTTAGAGTTCCTTCTAAAAAAAACACTGCAAACAAGTAGATGAATATATATATACCCAAAATATATACTAATGACAGAAAACCAAACATACTTACCATATACGCACTCATGTAAAAAAATACCAATAGGCTAAGCCTTCCAACAGTGGACAAGAAAGATTCGTATGTAGCCCTAAGATTATCGCTAATACTATCGTGCAGGACAACTTCTACACGAAGATATGTATACTTAATGAGATAAAAAATCATACATACTAAAATAACAGCAATTTCTTTTTTGGGCTCAAAGAAAACAACTGTAAAAATCGTAGCAGCTGAAAGAAACAGTAGTAGAATAAAATTCACTCCCTCACTTAGTTTTGTAAAGAGAAAACTAGCCAGTAGCTGAGAGAGCAATATAAGAGAAAACGTTATACCAAGATAAAAATAAGTTACATTGATATCATAATCTTTAAATATCCACTGCCAATACTGCGAAAATATATTGAAAAAAATAAGTGAAAAATAAAAACATAGAGATATGTAAGGAACTTTAACAAAAATAGAGAACATTTCTCTTGCGTCAGAAATGAAAGAATTCGCTTTTCTTGTTTCTTTCTCTCCCTTTAGATCATCCAAAAAAAACAAACCAAAGATTGCTGTAATCATCATTAAAAACGCAGATATATACCATATATATTGGCTAGAATAATCGGCAAAATATGCGCCTATCAAACTAAATATAAACATGCCAATGTAATTATATTGAGAGCTGGAACCGAGCACTTTTTTAGTGGATGCAAGTTTTGTTTTTGCATATTGAACAAGTAGGGCATTATAGGCACCAGCAATCAATGCGAGCGATAATGCATTAAAAGTTTCTGCCAAAAGAAAACCGTAAAAGCCTGTAGAAACTCCCATGAGAAAGAGCCATACGGTAGCAAAAGCCGCTGCCAAAATTATAGATATTTTATAACTTTTTCTATCGGCAAAATATCCAAGAGGGATATCTGTAACCATCATAATAAAAGCTTGAAATGATTTAATGATACCGATATCGATAAGAGTTAAGCCTTTTTCAAGCATATAAAATACAATAAAGGCGCCTGTTAAAATCCTTATACCGCTAAATAAAAATCCAAATGCTAATATACTTTTCATTTATTCACCAATAGCGTCCACAAAATAATGTATTAATTATTTTATATAAATATAAAAGCTTACATTTTATTACAAATATGGCAAGAGCCGCTATATGGATCTCCAGTCTTATCAATTTGATATCCGGAAAAATTAATGAATAATGTTTTTTCTATAATTTGACATTTGTCAAAATCCGTTAAATATTTCACTGCTTCAAGAGCAGCCAAAGAACTAGAAACTGCATTGGCGATTGCCACACCGGAATATAACAGCACACCCCTCATACTGAAGGCAGTGTGGCTATCTATTCATTGATGAGGCTCGGACGAATTGCCGCTGCCAATGTGGTGCAATGGCAGTAGCTACCAAGAATATCATTTTATTGGGTAAACGGATGTAGCTTGATCGGCCTATCATAAGGTACGCATATGGGCGAAGCTGGATTGTCGAGCGGGAAGTTCTAGTTGGGTGATCATTTCACCATCATTATTTTTAGGAGGCTTATTTGCAAAAATTCAATGGTAAGTATAAAGGGTTCAAACTAAAAGAAATTTAATACTCCACCGCTTTCCATAAAATCAATGAGTTATATATAAGCTCTGGAATTTTGCCTTCTTGATTTATGTTTTGCTTATCCTGAATCTTTTTGGAACTCTTTCTCGTTTTAAAAATGAGATCTATTACGATCTGTACTTTTAGGATAGGTGATACCATACTCTCTTTGGTCTAGCCAGAGAGTGCTTTCATTTGCAAAACCATAACGTCTCCATTGGTGGTGTTTATGTCAAAAAATTTAAAAGAGTCAAAATAAGGAACTTTGCTTGCTTAAATCGAGTGAACTGAAACACAAAATTGTAAAAAATATATGTTTTTAAATGCGTTACAATACATACCAAATGATGTTTGTGCGAGGGGATAATTTATGTTAACTGCAAATTTGAAAGAACGTATTGCTCTGTTTGAGAATAGAACTTTTCTCTATTTTACATTGAGCGGCTTATTTTCTACATTTGGTAGCGGACTGAATTACATCATATTGTCATGGCTCGCCTACAATCAAACAAATTCCATTCGTGGTGTAGCACTGCTGATGTTTTTTCTTTGGATGCCTAGCGTTGTTTTTGCGCCTATTTTTGGTGTTTTGGCGGATAAATACAATCGTAAAATACAGATCATCATTTCAAACCTAGTCAGAGGTCTTGTGATTGTGGTCTGGGTAATACTTGGACAATTTGGCATAGAAAGTAATTTAATGTTCTTATCTGCTATTTTGGGTATTTTTATCTCTTTTTATATGCCATCAGCTATTCCGTTAATCCAAAGTATTGTTCCAAAAAAACAGCTGATCAACGCGAATGCAACAATTGATATGGTCTATGAACTTGGCGCTATTTTAGGTATGGGGTTAAGTGGGTTTATACTCGCCTATGCAGGAATAAAAGGAGCACTTCTGATAGGCGGTATACTCTTTATTGTCGCTGGTTTGTTCAACTTTTTCATGAAGGTACCTAAAACGCGAGGATCTGAAAGTCAAAATCAGCAAAACTGGTGGGAAAATTATATATCGTCACTTCGTTATTTTAAGCAAAATCCGGCTCTTTTTATGCCTTATATGAGTCAGATGATTATTATGGCTCTTTTGATGACTATACCTGTTATTTTGGTTCCTTATACACAAGAGGTTTTGAATGCGGATAGCTGGACCTTTGCGATATTGGAAGCGCTTTATTCAGCGGGTGTATTTACTGGTGCACTTTTTTCTCCATTTTTTTGTAAAGTTTTATCCATAAGGAAAACATTGGCACTTTTATTAGCTGTTATGGCTATTGGGCTCCTCATTCTGTCTGTCAATACACACATTTTCATTGTTTTTCCTGTTTATTTCATGATTGGATTTGGACTTTCGAGTTGGGCTCTTTCAATTTCTTTATCACAACTTTACTGTAATCCTGAATATCAGGGAAGACTACAGGCAAGTTTTAATGGGATTTCAGGGTGTTTTATTCTTGTGGTCTATCTATTTATGGCAAGTGATAGCAACGGCATCTCATCTCAATCTGTATACTTTCTTCAAAGTATGATTGCGACTGCCGGAGTTCTCATCGTTCTTTTTTATAAAAGTAAAAAACAATGAATTGTATTTGAGAACTGTAAATACACTTCATTCTACAAATATTTATGATGCCTCACATCTCATATGTTGCTTTTAAAGCGGAGATAAGTGAATATCAAGGTTAGAGCTTTTAATGAGTAAAGCATAAATCTTATGTGTGTTGTAAAATGCTAGTTATTTTAATGAATCAGCAAAAAACATTAACCTACTTTTCCGATTAACCTCACACTCATGAGAGCCAATAACACAGTGCTTTGGAACTTCTTAAAAGCCCTTTAATTTCAAGTTTAAGTAAAGCAATGAAGAAATCTCTTATCCTACAAGGAGGTATGTTCCATTATTTGTGTTCTTCAAAATCCATATGAATAACTGCGTCAGTTTCATCTTCATTGGAATGAGAGCCTTTGCGACGTCGCAAGGTTTGTAAAATTTCTTTTTGTAAAACTGTGTCTGTTTCGCTTAAACGATGAATACTCAGTTCCAATTCAAGAGACAAAGCTAAATCCACGCACAATTTAAGGTCTTCTCCAATATCAAAACCGCGTTGATAGTCGTCATAAAGACCAACGAGCGTATCGGACAATTCTTTGTCGCATAAAGAGGTCATACACATTCCTCCACATTGCGGTTTTTCCAAGCAGCTTTGGTATGTTTAGGTGTCACTTCACTGTCATCACTAAGAATTGCCATGTATACCAACATCCTAGTTTTGTCAATGTTGTACAAAGCACTCACTTTTGATCCAATGCCTGTCAGAAACTTTATCGCTCTAGGATTTTCAATTTCCCAATTAAAAATACGTGCGGCAATGTTTTCACGAGAGAATTTGTAGCATTTAAGATATATTATCAAACGGCTTTTAATTTACGTGTAAGAGCAACTATTTTGACGACAAACAAAAAGGCTTAAGATTTCATCATTGTTAACCAAAGCCAAACTAGTGCCATTGATATCAACAATAAGCAAGCATGGCTTATAAACGTTTAGTTTTTGAATAAGATATGATGACTTTATTTTTTGTAGAACATCAATCATCTTGCACATTTTTTGTTGATTTTTAGACATTGATAAACCTTTTATCGTATGTAATATAAAAATGATGAGAAATGTGCTTGATACGCATGTTTTTGCAACGAGATTCAAGCAGTATTATCGCGCAGTACGGAAGGATGAGAGAAACCGTATTGGGCTTTATTGCTGCTTTGAAAATGCGACTACAACTTTTAGGGTAGCGGTCGAAAAGATTTGTTTGACGAGCAAACCGATAAAATCGGCAATGGCGCGTTCAGCTTTTTCGTTAAGCTGTGGTCAAATGTTTTTAACACAGGATAACGGTTTTTAGGAAGCTTTTGCGCGTTTCGTCAAGGGTATATTCCTATGGCGTAGCTCGATAAAATACGATGGCGATTCCATGCGTGGGTGATGGTCATAATTTTCGTTCCTGCTTAAACGGATGCTGTAACATCTGCTTTTGGTAGGATTATAATATAATAACGGCCCAATATAATGGGCAGTAACGATGTATAATTACTTAGTCAATAATTATATTGATTTTGGAGTAATTTTTGGGCACGTCTAGGAGCAGAGCCTAAAACTGAGTTAGCAAAACGTTTTCGTGAAGTACGCCGCGCTCTTGGTTTCACGGAGCGTAAGCAGTTTGCTGACCACCTTGGTGTAACGGCTGGTTCCATAGGAACCTATGAAACTAGTGTAAGTGAACCTACAGCCTCCGCTCTCTCAAAATACCAAGAAATTTGCGGCATTTCATTAGACTGGCTTGTAACTGGCAATGGTGAAATATTTATGGATGCGGGAAAAGCAAAAGCATGTGGTTTTAAACCGCAAGGGATTAATTACATTCCTTTTAATGAACACGTAAAAGAGACGCTCACAAAACTTGTTGAACTATTAAACACAGCCGGATTCAATTTAGATACAGTTAACTACTGAAATTTTTGCTTTGCATGAAGTATACGCAAAATATGCACTCTTCTTTGTTCTAAAGGATAAGGCTTTAGAAGCATATGGGATAAAAACGTCCCGTACAGGTTTATTTTCTTGTAATAAAAGCATAAAATGATAAAATCATCCCGAAAGGGATGATTATGATTGAAAGCAGAATGAAAATATTGGGTTTTATTGTTAGAAATACACGTAAACAACAAGGATTAACACAAGAACAGTTAGCAGCTACATCAGGGGTTGGTGTGCGGTTTATCCGTGATTTGGAAAGAGGCAAAGAATCTTGTCAGGTGGGAAAAACCATACATGTTCCTTCAATGCTTGGTCTCGATATTCAGATTGAAAATGAAAAATTATGACCCGTACACTTGATGTTTATTTACACACAAAATTAGTAGGTCAATTGCAACAAGAAAAAAGTGGAGATCTCACGTTTCTCTACGATACTGACTATTTGTATAAAAATTTACAGGGCATCTCTGTCTCTCTACCTCCTCGTGTTGAAGCTTATAAAGGTCAAACAGTAAAAGCTTTTTTTCCGGTCTTTTACCTGACGAAAATGTAAGACATCGTTTAGCAACTTATTTAGGTCTTTCTGAACAAAATGCTTTTGCTTTGCTTGAAGTTGTTGGTGGGGATTGTGCTGGAGCTCTCGCGTTATATCCCCATGGACAAGTTCCAAATTTGCCAACAGATGATATAGAAACTCTTGATGATGTCCAATTGAAGGAAATTCTTGAGTGTATTAAACATCGTCCGATGCTTGCGGGGGATGGTGGTTACAGATTATCTCTTGCTGGAGCACAAGATAAATTAGCGGTTGGCTTTAAAGATAACCATGTTCAGCTCATTAAAGGGGGGGCACCCGCTACTCATATTTTAAAACCCCTGATTGAACATATTAATGATAGTACTCATAATGAACTTTTCTGTATGAAATTGGCAAAACTTATAGGCATTAACGAGCCTGAAGTGCATTTACATTTTGTGAATAATACACCTTACTATCTTATTGCGCGATATGATCGTCAAACAGCTTCTGACGGGACGGTATTGCGTATTCATCAAGAGGACTTTTGTCAAGCACTTAGCATTGCTCCAGAATTTAAATATGAGTGTGAAGGAGGACCTGGTATTGCTGCGTGTCAAACCATTATTTTTCAACATACGTTACGTCCTGCTGTTGATCAACTTAATTTCCTTAATATAGTTATTTTTAATTATTTAATTGGTAATGCCGATGCGCATGGCAAAAACTTTTCACTACTTTACCAACAGAAAAAACCAGAACTTGCTCCTGCATATGATTTGTTAAGCATGGCTATTTATCCAGATTTATCTCAAAATATGGCTATGAAAATATGAGGAGAATATATACCTAAAAAAAATATTTACGTCATTTTTATAAAATGGTTGCGGATACTAAATCCGCTCAATTGTCTTTAAAAAAGCAAATAAAAAGAATGACTGATTCAATCAATGATAAAGCAATAAAATTAAAGAAAGAACTCAAGGGTGAAGGTTTGCGTTCTGAAGTTTTTGATGCAATCATCAATGTTATTCAACAGCGTTCTCAACATTTAAAAATTTAATTTTATCGCTTATCTCTCTGTTTTAAATGATGATATTTTTAATATACTGAGTAATATATTCTATCAGAAAAAACGATCGTTTTACTTGATAAAAAAGAAAAATTATCATGGCTGAATACCTTATATATTCTTTTTTTATTAGAAAATAACGTAGTGTATTACAATTCATTCACGATATGAGATATAACACTCTATAAAATGTCATCTAAACCAATATACAAGAGATTACTATGAGGTGTATTAATCTAGGTGATAAACAAACGTTTTTACTCTCGTCTGTATAATTTACAAATAAATGAGACTGCTTATTACTTCTATAGCTGTAATTTGTATTGCCCTTTTTCTACTGCTTATGAACTATCAAATATATCAATGATCATCATCTACTGTCGTGTTAAGGGGTATTAAGGCTTTATTTTTCTTAATTTTTATAACGCCAATCATTCCAGTTGAAATAATTAATGCAGACATAGCTAAAAAAGAGCTCACTAATCCCACGAGTGCAAAAAGTCCAGCAATAAAGCCAGACACTGCTTCCGCAGAGTTCGCTAAAGTTGAAAAGGTTCCAAAACTCTTACCAAAATCTTCACGACGAGAATATAATTGAATAGCTGAGACTAAACTAATATCCACAAATGCACCGATAAATCCTAAAACAAATGCTAACACGAGAAGTACTTTTAAATAAAGTACCACAGCTAAGGGCATAACAAACATAATAACCCCATACAGAAGCCAAAATACCATTAGCTTTAATGATGTAACATTTAATATAATTTTACTATATAACAGACCACCTACAATAGTTCCAACAGCAATGAGAGAAAAAATATAACTAACAAAGCTTTCCTCTCCACCCACAGAAAGAACAAAAGCTGGAATTAAAAATCTTAAAATTGCCCCCGTAAAGAGAATAGCAAACGATGAGCCAACGAGCGTAATAAATAAATTATTATTTTCTGTAGAAATATATTTAAGATAGGAAGCTGTTTCTCGATAAATTTTTATAAAATTGAATGATTTATTCTCATTTGAATTTAAATTCATGAGATTAAATAACACTATAATAGATACAAAATAGGTAAAAAAATCAAAAATGAGTACTGTCGATTTATTTGCTAGAAAAAGTAGGAGGGAACAAACTAAAGGACCAATGACGGATGCCATTTCGTCTATAATTTGTGCAATGCTATTTGCCTTTGTAAGATCGTTTATTGCAAAGATTCTGGGAATAGCAGCTTGAAAACTTGGTTGAAAAATACTTCTTCCTATCGTTGTACATATTGCGGCAAAAATAAGCACAATAATATGAGCGGTCCCTGTTATAGTGGTTATCAAAACGAAGAATGAGGCGAATAATCTCACCAATTCACTTAAGATCATATTTTTCTTCAGAGAAAAATTATCCGCTAACCAACCGCCTACAGGTCCAAAAAAGAGAAAAGGGATAAATCGAAAAAAATATACAAGACCTGTAAAAAAGAAGTTATCTGTTAATTCTAAGACAAGTAAAATGAAAACAACTTCATAAGCATAGTCGCCAACTTTAGAAATAAAAAGAGAAGAAAAAAGAGATAACGGACTCTTTTTTAAAAATAAATTCATGTTAACCATCCGATATTAAACTTTTCTATAGTTGAAGTTCCTCTTCCTTTAATAAAATCGGCGATACGAAATTCAAAGAAATACGCATCATGATACATGCATTTAGACCAATATTTTGATTTTATTAGAGATTTTTATCCTTTAGATAAAAAAATATATCAATGAACAGGCTATTATCATATATACATAAGCTCTTTTTTAGCTATAAATCTACCTGTTTCACCCAGTTTTTTTGCAATAAATGCCTTTAAAATACGTTGATCTTCTTCTGGCATCAGCCAAAACATAATATTAATGTACTAATACCAGCCTAATTTCGTAAGTTGCCAAGAGTCATTATCTTCCACTATAAGATTATTAGATAAAAGAACATCTAATTTGGAAAAAATACTGTTAGGTACGAAATCCATTTTTATTAAAGATTTTCTCACTAAACCGTGACAAGGTAGCCGTAGGATGATAGGCTTTATCTCATCTAGAATTGGAGAGTGTTTGCTAACGTTTACTGGCATTTTTTCGCTATTAACGGCTGTAATATAAGCATTACGATTAGAAAAATTTGCTATCACGTGTTCACGTATTGATGATACGGCATTTACTCCAAAACCATGCAAATCATAATTTGAATATCCATAACATGCTCACGATAAACAAAACTGTATTCATCCGTAACTATATCAGAGGTCACATTTGGGGTACGAATATAACCATGACCATTATGAAGCATAAATCCCTTACTTCTCATGTAAGCATCTATTAGCATATTCATAGAAAATTTTCTTGTTGCTGTAGTAAAACCTAAACCGCGATTTTTGATAGCTTTATGCAATTTTACTTGTGTCACAACATTGTCAATTGGGTATATATCTATACTAGATGTACCAAGAGATACAGCCATTTCGAGATCTTTAATTATTTCTTCTTCATCTTGTCCGTTCATACCGTACAATATATCAAAAAGTACGTACTTAAAATTAGCATTTAATATACTAGCAGCAAATTTAATATGTTCGTATGTAGATGTGAGATTAAAAAGTTTTCTCCATTCTTGATTAAAAGTTTGAAGACCAAGCGTGGATGTGTAATCCCTATTTCTTTCATAGCAATTACTTTTTCCTCGGTAAGACTTTTTATCTCAATTTCAAAAGAAAACTCACAATTAGATGCTATTTTGAAATACTTATGTATAGCTGCTCCTATTTTTAAAATATTAGATGGAGATAATAAAGATGGAGTTCCTCCTCCAAAAAAAATCGCGCGAACTGGAACAGCCTAGTAATCAACAAAATTTGCTTTTAATTCTATTTCTTTAATTAAAGCATCCGTGTAATTATTAATTACAGTTTCGCCTTTATAACCAGCTTTAGTAAAAGGACAAAATGTACATATAGTTTCACAAAAAGGAATATGAAAATATAAAGCTCTCGAATTAATATCATTATTACTATTCACAATAACATCAGATAATGGCTTATCAATAAGACACTTTCCTTGACTTGGAAAAAAGAAATTGTATACAGGAATCTGATAATCAAACTTAAATAAGCCATTATTTTTGATATTCATAGCTTCCTTCATTCCTATAGGTATCATACATTGGATGGATTTAAGTCATAAAACGAAGAGGCATTAATACTCAACAAATGCTTACCTCTTTTGAAAGATCTAATAAATAATTGTCCAGTGTACTCCCATTGAGTCTTAATAGCTTCAATTACATTTCCGTAATTTTGTCCACAAGTATACAAATCGGTACTTATGTAATTACTTCTCTGGATATGTATGAAATGATAAATGTGATTCACTCAATAAAAAAAACTGTCACATCTTGTCCATCTGTTGTAAATTTGTGTGACATGAATCCAAGAATATTCATTCTTGTGTTTTTTATTACTCTAAGGAAGAAAGAATATAAGGCCTTCTCATCTTTTAAGAACTTGAGATCATTTGTAACTCCATCCAGTAAATAATGATAACCCTCATCATCCATATTCAACTCCCCCATTAATTTATTTACTGGATTGGAAAAGGCTAAACACCTCTTCCGGCACAATTACCAGAATATTAAGCCACAGCAAACATCTTCATATTCCGTTATAAATAATTCACGTGCACTTTCCATAATTACCTCCTAAATTTAATAATTAGCTTATTTTATAAACAATATAATGCATATTACTACACACATGTAGATACATTACAAAAAAACTTTTCAAGCCCTATACGTCGCTACGCTACGGTTTTATAATGAGAGGGGCTGTCCGCCTCTCAAACTCTCTGGAACGCTCACCAAAATCATGATTAGAAGGGAGAGCTTGTAGGGGTGTACTCAACGTGAATTTATCGGGCAACTTGCTCATGAAGCTGGTCATCATATTAACTGGAAGGGATTCCTTCTGGGTTGATGAAAAAGCTTGGACGTTTGGTTTATGCGGCTTATCATGATGCACAAATAGAACTTCCTCCTGAAGATATAGCGGAATTAGCGGCAGAGCTTTATGGCAAGTTGCAAGAGATTGTTCAAAACATCAACGATATTGAAGAAGTTGAAGCAACCTTTCCACTTTTAAAATTACGTTTAAAACGTCAAACCGAAGCTGAAAAATCATATCGCGCAACTCCACAAAATACGGACTAAAAGCCCTCTACAATAAAAAACTTTTTTATTTTTCTGTCGTAAAAATCCAGCTTAAAAAACAACTCATTACCACATCCTTCTTTTCCACGGAGTACGACATCTCATATCAAACTGTATTGATTTTTAGAATTTTTATAGATCAAAAATAAAAGGCACTACACACAAAGATAAAGAAGAACAAAAAAAGTTTAGAGAACTTCCATATTTTTTATGAAGCATATGGAATTAAAAAATAAAATTTTATTTTATAAAAGTGCTTTCTTTTATAAAGAAATATTTTTTAAAAGATTCATATTGTATTTTATAGAAGATTATCTCAGTGTAAAGAGTGAGGTTATCATGATAATTAGCTCTATCATATATGCGATATATCTAAAAAAATCATAAAGTTACGCTTATAAGAATAGTCTTTATAAAATACTTCTCTTTGTGTTTATTGAGAAGTCTTTTTTGCTTATCGATGAAAAATTATTTTTTATACTCTTGCCATTCTGCTTATGCGCTTTATTTGAAAGATAGAATTGCTCTTTAAAAAGCTGTTTTTATTGTGAGCTAAATCGAGATATTTTTGGATGGAGATTATGTAATATTCTCAAAGTTTGTGTTTTTATTTATTTTTTAGCTTGAAGCCCTCTAGCTAAAAGGGTTGGGGACTTTTCTAGATTCGATGTCTTTTCAGAGATTTTAGGATGATGACGTGATGAATATCGGCGTCAAAGGGGGAGGGTTATGCATTTTTTTATTTGTTTTTTTGTGCGCGAACAGGGGTTTTGCCATGAGGTTTTGTGCGCGTTGTTATGATATTGAGCTCTGTTGGAGGAGATTCTATGAAAAAATTATATTCGACATCAAATTTGGTTAAAGCCATTACGTTGGGAGCTGCAGTCGCTACACTCTTATCGAGCGTCTCTCCTGTTTTTGCTGCGAATCTTTCGATAACAGGAGAGTTAAATAGAAGCACAAATGGTACCAATGTAGTGTATCCATTTGGTAGTCATGGCAGTATTGTTTTTGCTGGTGATGATAATTACTGTGGTGTAGACAATGTTATTGGTCGTGGAGGCAAACAACAGCAGGGCATACCAGATGCTTCTCGTATATCTGCAAAAGAGCAATATAGCAGATTTATCGAAGATAGAGAATTTAATAAACATCACCCTTATGGCACGACCACTGAGCAAGAGTTTTGGGGTGCTGATGGTTTTACAGGTCCGCCTGCTACTCCGACTACTGGTAGTGGCTATATGGGTGGAGCTTCTACCGGTGGTTACGCTGGTGCTCTGCCTGAGGCTTATGGCATTTATTCTTTTGCTACCGGTTGTGGATCTGCTGCAACGGGTAATTATTCAACCGTCTTTGGTGCAGGCGCGACAGCAAAGGCTGGAGGGGCGCAAGCCTTTGGTGTTTCTGCGCTTGCAAGTGGAAGAGCAAGTGTTGCTTTTGGTGTAGATTCAGAGGCATCAGAGGTTTCTACGGTTGCGATTGGTGGGCTTGCGACTGCTTCTGGTAAACGTAGCATTTCTGTTGGTGATAGTTCCAAAGCTACGATGGACGATGCGATTGCGGTTGGTCCAAATGCAGAAGGAAGCGGCACAAATAGTGTTGCTGTTGGTAAGTTTGCATCTGCGTCTGGTTACAATAGTATTGCGTTAGGGTTAAAGACAAAGGCAACTGACGAGTACGCGGTTGCTATAGGTTCGAAGGCTGAAGCTCAAGCTCTTGGTTCTATTGCAATAGGTGGTGGGGAACCTGCAGAAAGCGGGGAGGAAAGAAAAGTAATAGCAAAAGGTAAAAATTCGATTGCCATTGGTTCCCATACTTATGCTGAAACGGCTCATTCAGTTGCAGTTGGTATAAATGCACAGGTACTTGTTTTAGATGGTGTTGCTGTGGGTGGAGGATCTGTCTCTCGTATTGATAAGGATACTTTTGGTTATGATCCTGTAGCAAATGCTGCAACAACAAAGAGTGATCTTGCATGGAAAAGCACTGCAGGTGATTTTAGTGTTGGTAATATTAACCAGGAGTTAACACGACAAATTACAGGAGTTGCAGCAGGGACAGCAGACACTGATGCCGTCAATGTTGCACAGCTAAAAGCTTTGAGAAATGTCGTGGCAGGAGCAGGAGGAGGCTGGAAAATTTCTGTTAACGATGTAAATCCTACAGATGTTACTCCCAGCAGTGCAGTAGACTTTTCGGTGAAAAATGATGGTAAAGTGGGGCAAGACAACTTAACGATTGAAAAGGAAAGTGTAGATAATAAACAAAAAATCAAATTTGCTTTGAGTGACACTCTTAAACTGACGAGCGTCACGACAGGGCAAAGCTCTATGAGTGATGATGGTTTTATTATTGAAAATGGACCAGCTATAACTACTGATGGTATTGATGTTGGCAATAAACAGATTACAAACGTAGCAGACGCAACTGAAGATAACCATGCAGTGAATTATAAACAGCTGAAGGAAGTCCAAAAAGGTATCAAAACAACTTGGCAGCTTTCTGTTAATGGTGGAGATGCTATGGCCGTTGGACCAAACGAAATGGTTAATTTGGAAGCAGTTAGTAATAATGATAAACAGAATATAAAAATTACAAAAGGTGAAGACCACAATGTAAAATTTGATTTAGCTGATGATATTAATGTAATGACTGTCACAGCAGGAGAAAGCATTATGGATGCTGCTGGCTTTAGGTTTGAAGGTGGTGATGGGCCGAGCATAACTGTTAATGGCATTCATGCTGGTGATAAAACGATTAAAGGGATAGCGGCAGGGCAAGAAGATACCGATGCGGTTAATCTTGCACAATTGAATAAAGTGAAAAATGAAATAGCAGGAAATACTCTTGTTAAATGGGACGAAACACAAAAACTTATCACCATTGGTAAGGAAAAAAGTGGCACAAAAATTGATATTGCAG
>NZ_LR736306.1:5711-11701 GCF_902652675.1 Bartonella refiksaydamii | reverse complement strand
TTGCAAATTACTTTGGTGGTGGTACGACATTCGAGAATGGAGTCTTTAAAAGACCGAGATATAATTTAACTACTATTGATGCGAATAGTGAGGTGCAACAGAGAGAATATAATGATGTTGGCTCAGCGTTGTCAGGGCTTGATGTGAATATCAGGAATGTTAATCATCATTTAGTCAATGCAGTGAATGATATTGCTAGTTATTTTGGTGGTGGTGCTGGATATGATTCTGATAAAGAATGGCACCCTCCTGTTTTTAAAGTAATCCAATTCAATGAGAATGGCACCATTGGTCAGAAGAAGGACTATAACGATGTTGCTAATGCTTTTGAAGGTGTGAATAATTCTTTTAACGCAATTCACAATCAAATCTCCGACATAACAGAAAATAGTCTTGTTAAATGGGATGAAGAACAAAAACTTATCACCATTGGTAAGGAAAAAAGTGGCACAAAAATTGATATTGCAGGCAGTGATGGAGACCGAATTATCGCAGGTGTGAAAGACGCAGAAAATGGTAATGAAGCTGTTAACAAAGCTCAACTTGATAAAAGTATAGAGAATATTTCTAAAAATATTGAGACAGCAAGTGCTGCTGCAGTTCTCTACGATAAAGATGATAGTGGTAATGTTAATTATAACAGTGTGACTTTTGGCGGCGGTAAAACTAAAGATACAGTTGCTCTCCTAAATGTTAAAGATGGAACAATTTCTGAAGAATCGCATGATGCAATCAACGGAAGCCAAATTAATAAAATATCCGGAGATATTGCAAATTACTTTGGTGGTGGTACGACATTCGAGAATGGAGTCTTTAAAAGACCCAAATATAGTTTGTCTGTTATTGTTGAAGATGGACAGGTAGCAAAGGCTAATTATTATGATGTTGGTTCAGCTTTGACAGGGCTTAATGCGAATGTCAAAAGCGTAAATACTCGTCTTACAAATGTATCCAATGAGTTTAATCAGAAGATTGAAGGTATCTCTAAAGATGCTTTACTTTGGAGCAAAGATGATCAAGCATTTGTTGCTCGCCATGAAAAAGACGGGGAGAAGACAAACAGCAAGCTTAAGTATCTTTTGGATGGAGAGATTGCTAAAGATTCAACCGATGCCATTACAGGTAACCAAATCTATTCTATGAGTAACCAATTTGCTGAGTATTTTGGTGGTGGTGCTGGATATAATGATAAGGGAAAATGGCAAGCTCCTACTTTTCACGTTGATGAAATTGATCATGATGGTTATATTTCCAGGAAGCCTTATAAAAATGTTGCTGGTGCTTTTGAAGGTATGAATACTTCTGTCACAAATATTCAGAATCAGATTACTGAAATGAAAGAAAACAAGCTTGTGCAACAAGACGAGGAGACAGATATTATCACCATTGGTGCGAAAACGGGTGGCACTGTAATTAACATTGCAAACAAATCAGGTACAGATAGGACTATTTCTGGTGTTAAAGCAGCAGAAAATGGTGATGAAGCTGTTAACAAAGACCAACTTGATAAAAGTATAGAGAAAATTTCTAAAGATATTGATTCTGCAAGTGCTTCTGCGGTTCTCTATGATAAAAATGCTGATGGCACTGTTAATTATGGTAGCGTAACTTTAGGCGGCGAGAAGGGTAAAAAACCTGTTGCTCTCCTAAATGTTAAAGATGGGGATATTTCTGAAGAATCACGTGATGCAATCAACGGAAGCCAAATTAATAAAATATCTGGAGATATTGCAAATTACTTTGGTGGTGGTGCAGAGTTCAAAGATGGTGCCTTTAAACGACCCAAATATAGTTTGTCTGTTATTGTTGAAGATGGACAGGTAGCAAAGGCTAATTATTATGATGTTGGTTCAGCTTTGACAGGGCTTAATGCGAATGTCAAAAGCGTAAATACTCGTCTTACAAATGTATCCAATGAGTTTAATCAGAAGATTGAAGGTATCTCTAAAGATGCTTTACTTTGGAGCGGAGATGATCAAGCATTTGTTGCACGTCATGAAAAAGACGGAGAAAAGACAAATAGCAAGCTTAAGTTTCTTCTGGATGGTGAGGTTGCTAAAGGTTCGACAGATGCTATTACGGGCAACCAACTTTATCTCATGAGCAATCAACTTGCTAATTATTTCGGTGGTGGTGCTAAATATGAGAATGGCCAATGGACAGCACCTAATTTTGTTATTTCTCAAGTAAATGCGGATGGCACTATTAGTGAAAAGACGCATCCTAATGTTGCTGATGCTTTTGGTGGTGTTAATAGCGGGATGCTAAACATAAATAACCGTATTGATGAGATCAAAAACAACATTGATTCAGATGTCCTTCATTGGAATAAAGATAAAGGAGCTTATGATGCTAGTCATAACGGTCAGGCGAGTAAGATTATCAATGTAGCTGATGGTAAAATTGAAAAAGATTCAAAAGACGTAGTTAATGGTGGACAACTTTGGCAGACCAACGAACGTATAACGGGTGTTGAGAAAGATATTAAGCATATTGAAGACAGAGTTGACAACATTTCAGGTACGGTTACGGATCTTGGTGAGACAGTTCACAATATTGATATAAAAGTTGATAATATTGAAAATACAGTTAGCAATCTTTCTGATGGGGTTGTTTTCTATGACAAAGATGAAAACGGCAAAAAAACCAATAAAGTCACGTTAATAGGTGGCGATGCCAGCGAGCCTGTTATGATTGATAATGTAGCTGATGGTGAAATTGCAACAGGTTCGAAGGAAGCTGTAAATGGTGGGCAATTACATGATTACACCCAACAGCAGATGAAAATCATTCTTGATGAATCAAAGCACTACACAGATCAGCGGGTAAACAATATCGTTGTTAACGCTATAGATGATGCTGTTGAACGTGCTAATAACTACACCAATAGGAAGTTTGAGGCTTTAAGCTATAGTATTGAGAGTGTGCGGAAAGAGGCAAGACAAGCCGCAGCCATTGGTTTAGCAACGTCTAACTTACGTTATAATGAAACACCTGGAAAATTGAGTGTTGCATTTGGTAGCGGCCTATGGCGTAGCCAATCTGCCTTTGCTTTTGGTGCTGGTTATACTTCTGAAAGCGGGCACATTCATTCTAATGTGTCGGTAACAAGTTCAGGTGGACATTGGGGGGTAGGTGCAGGATTTAATATGACACTGAATTAACAATGAAAATACAATAAGTTAAAGACATTTTCATTTGCCCTTGCTTAACTAGGCAGGGGCAAACCATTTTTGCTAAAAATGTAAAACATACACCTACAGACCTATAGTAAAACACATCTACATTAGAAAATAAAATAGCGACAGAATTAAAGGATTTAGGAAAACTTTTTATGAGGCTTTAGGTAGAACGAAATTATATCCCCACCTACATAAAAGATACATTCTTTATCCTCAATAGTTACACTTTTGTCGAGTACTTTTCCTTCATATTCAAAAACAGTAATTTTACACAGCCTAGCTATCAATTATCGCATGTTTCTGAAGATGGTCAGGTAAGCACGGCCGTCTTTAATGATGTAGGTGGTGCGTTTACAGGTCTTAATGCGAAGATCAAAAATGTCAATCAACATATTAAGGATGTTTTGCAGGTTGTAGCACAGGATTTGTTATCTTGGAGCGAGGGTGATCATGCATTTGTAGCCAAGTATAGCGAAGAGGAGATTAAGAGCAAGATCACCTTTTTTGCGGATGGTGGGACTACTTAAAACTCGACCGTTGCAATAAATGCTTCGCAGCTTTATTAGATGAGTGATAAGCTTGTAGCATATTTTGGAAGCGGTGCTAGATGTAAAGATGATGCATGGATATCCCCCAAATTCTATGTTTCACTCTTCAAGAGCGATAGTATAGCGGATGAGAAGAGCTACAACAATGTTGCAGAAGCGTTTGATTGCGTTAGTGGAAGTATGGCAAATATTAACAAGCATATTAATGAGGTAGCCTAGAATAATTCGTCGAATGGTTGCATTGAGGGTGGTTTGAAAGAAGCTGTTAATAGTGGGTAATTGTATGATCATACCGAACAGTAGATAGAGAGTGTGATTGATGATGCTAAAAAATACACGGATGATAAAGTCAGTAGCACAATAAATGTGGAAAGTTTGCGTTATAACGATAGACTGGGGAAGTTGAGTCTTTCATTTGGTACAGGTACATGGCGCAGTCAATCCGCATTTGCCATTGGTGCTTGTTATACATCTGAGGACGGATTCGTTCGCTTTAACCTATCTGTCATAAGTGCAAGAGGTCACTGGGGTTTAAGCGCAGGAGTGAACTTTACGCTGAATTAATAACAAAAAATTACAAATGTAGAGTGATGTCTCCATATAAATTAACAGAATGCATAATTGCACAATATTTTAAAAATATACGTTTTATAATTTTATTAATAGAAATATCCATTGGGGAGATATGGTTAAAGAAATTAAAGAATCCCATTTTTTACTATTTTAATTATTTTTTCTGTATGCAGCAGTGGCAATGATGAAGTCAATTTCACTTTGATCAAAACAGGGATATCTAAAATACAATAATGCATCAGCACCTCTATAAAAGCCTACAGAGCAAACAATGAGGCTATGAACTTTAGAGTTTCATGAATAAAAAAATTCATTATATGAAAATTAAATTAATTTTCCTCTTGCTATTTTTTTTAATATCCTATAGAGGGGTACAAAATTTGTTAAGAAACATTAAAAAAGTCTTCGCGGAAGGGGGGGCGATGAACTATGAAAAATTTATACAAACATCATCGCTTTATTCCAAAGCACTTTGAGAGACACGACTCTAAAGCTCGGGAATATCTCGCTTATTTTACAACAAAAGTGCAATAATCTTATAGAAATACCCTAAATCACTCATCAAAAACACAACCCATCAGGCAATAAACACACTTTATTGCCTCTTAAACACACAACACTCAACAATGGGACGCAAACATGCTCTCTCTATTCTTATATCATTTTTTATCGTCCTCAAATTCAAAGGCTTTTCTGAAAACAGAAAAACCCCCCTAAAGGCATAAAAAACTAAAGCCTTACTAACCGGATTACTGATCAAGTGCCAATCACAACCCTATTGACACTTTAAATAGTCCTTTTTCCCACTATGACAACCCTAACCTTTTACAAAACAGAAAAAGAAACATCTGCCAGAAGTCACTAACAGCAGAATATGTCTTTTTAATGTCTTTTTTAACTTGGAGCATTTATTATGAAAAAAATATATATCACACCAGAAACACCAGCAGTGAGTAATGTTAAAAATTTTCACTCTCCTTCTCGATTCCCTTTTATTA
Source organism: Bartonella refiksaydamii (assembly GCF_902652675.1). Classification (NCBI taxonomy): domain Bacteria; kingdom Pseudomonadati; phylum Pseudomonadota; class Alphaproteobacteria; order Hyphomicrobiales; family Bartonellaceae; genus Bartonella; species Bartonella refiksaydamii. The sequence goes on along the minus strand of NZ_LR736306.1, from coordinate 6,400 downwards.
AAACACTTTCATTGGTTTCAGTAGCTGTCTTTTTATCAAATGCTTCTCCTGTTTCTGCTTGTGATCTTTGGGGCAATGTATCAGATTATTTGGGTGCTGGTGCAAATGTACGTAAAAGTATTCCGCCAAGCTATTTAATTGACGGTAGGATATATAAAAATGTTGGTTCTGCGTTTACAAGAATAGCTTCTGACCTCGGAAATATTTACGGCCAGTTTAATACAATGTCGCTCTCGATAGTAGAAAATAATTATGCTCTTGGCACTGGGATTGCAAAGGCTTTTGGCGCTGGTGCTGGATACGATAGAAACGGAAACTTTAGAGGCCCTCGTTTTGCGATTGGAATTTTTGATGATAAAGGTGGGATGAATTTTGGATTGTATAGTGATGTCGGGGGTGCATTTGACGGCGTAAATAAGTCTCTCTCGGGTCTTTATAAGAGGATTAACAATGTAGCCGCTAATGCGGCAGGTGACGGTCTTGTTAAGCAAGATTCTTTAGGGACTATTACAATTGGTGCGAAAAAAGCAGGCTATGTAATAGACGTTGCAAATAATTCTAATGAGGCGCGGGCTATTGTTGGTGTTCGTAATGCTGCGCTTACCCAAACATCGAATCAAGCGGTTAATGGTTCTCAACTTTATTCCATGAGCAATGTAGTTGCTGGCTATTTTGGTGGTGGTGCTGGA
>NZ_LR736306.1:0-5614 GCF_902652675.1 Bartonella refiksaydamii | reverse complement strand
ACTAAGGTAAGTATTGCGAACGTTAATAATGAGGCACGGATTCTTTCAGGTATTAGTGATGGTTCGATAACAGCAACCTCAACTGATGCGATAAATGGTGCTCAACTTTATTCCATGAGCAATGTAGTTGCTGGCTATTTTGGTGGTGGTGCTGGATATAAAGATGGCACATGGACAGCTCCTACTTTTACGGTTAAAGTCTTTGATCAGGATGGTAATGGAGCTGAAAAGAACTATGCAAATGTTGCCGATGCATTGTCTGGCGTCAGTAGTTCTTTCACAAATCTTGATAAAAAGATTGAAAATATAGTTATCAATGCGGCAGGTGATGGTCTTGTTAAGCAAGATACGTCAGGACTTATTACCATTGGTGGAAAAGTAAGTGGGACTAAGGTAAGTATTGCGAACGTTAATAATGAGGCACGGATTCTTTCAGGTATTAATGCTGGTTCGATAACAGCAACCTCAACTGATGCGATAAATGGTTCTCAACTTTATTCCATGAGCAATGTAGTTGCTGGCTATTTGAGTAGTAATGCTGGATATGATGAAGATGGAAACTGGAATGCTCCAACATTTACGGTTAAAGTCTTTGACCAGGTTGGTAGTGGGACTGAAAAGGAATATACAAATGTTGCCGATGCATTGTCTGGTGTAAGTAGTTCTTTTACAAATCTTAATAATAAGATTGAAAGTGTGACAGGTGATAGTCTTGTTAAGCAAAATAGCGCTGGGCTTATTACGATTGGTGGAAGCAAAGGCGGCAGGAGAATAGATATTGCAGACAGTGTTAATCTCCCACGAACTCTCTCTGGTGTTAAGGGTGGTGCATTTACGAAAACATCAACCGAAGCAATAAATGGTAGCCAGCTCTATGCGATGTCTCAGGAATTTGCAAACTATTTTGGCGGTGGTGCTGGGTTTAATAAAGGTGGAAAATGGTCAGGTCCTACTTTTACAGTTAAAACCTTTGATAAGGATGGTAATGAGACTGAGGTAAAGTATACTAATGTCGCTGATGCATTTGCTGGCGTTAATAGTTCTCTTGCAGGTTTGAATAGTGCGATTGCTGAGGTAAAGGATGCCACTGGTGTTGGTGAAAAATTTCATGTATCTGCAAATGGTGATCTGTATAGAATAACAGACGACAGCTTTCCTTTTATGGGCGTCTCACTTGTAAAAAGATCATTGCCTGCCACAGAAGAGGGGAATGGCGAGACTACTAATAACATACCTTTTCCTTCTGACACACCAGAAGTATCAAGTAAACCTAATCTAAAGGTACTTAGGGAGCTTGCTGATGGTGATGTTTTTAATGGCTCAGATAACGCAATTACTGGTAACCAGCTCTTTGATACGAATAAAAAGCTTGTTGCTTATATGGGGGGCGGTGCTGACTACAATAATACAGTTTGGACAGCTCCTAAATTCATAATAAAGTCATTCAGTAACGACGGTACTGTTGGACAGGATGAAAAGAGTGATGTCTTTAGTGCTTTCAATGCTATGAATGATGCTATGATCAATATCAACACTCGTCTTGTTAATGTTGAGAAGAAAGAGAAGGCGACCTCTAATGATGTGACTTCTAATGCTTTACAGTGGAATGAAGACAAAAAAGCGTATGACCTTAGTCATGAAGGAGAAGCGAGTAAGCTTGCCAATGTAGAAGATGGTAGCGTAGTAGAAAACTCTAAAGAAGCTGTGAATGGAGGGCAGCTCTGGACTACGCAACAGAAGGTAGCAGAGGTTGAGAAGAAAGCGAATGCTGCGGTTAGCTACGATATTGATAAAGATAGCGGAAAGAAAACCAATACGATCTCTTTAGCTGGTGGTGATGATAGTCAACCAGTATTGATTGAGAATGTTCAGGACGGAGAAATTGCAGAACATTCTAAGCAAGCAGTGAATGGTGGTCAGTTGCATGAAAAAATGAAGACAGTTCTTGATGAAGCGAGAAAGTATACGGATGAACGTTTTAATGAAACGATTAGAACTAGCTTGAACGAGGCAAAATCCTATACCGATACGAAGTTTGAAGCATTAAGTTATGATATTAAGAATGTGCGTGACGAGGCAAGACAAGCCGCAGCGATTGGTTTGGCAGTGTCTAACTTACGTTACTTCGATGAACCAGGATCTTTAAGTCTTTCAGTTGGTGGTGGTTTATGGCGTGGTCAATCTGCCTTTGCTATTGGTGCGGGTTATACGTCTGAAGATGGTAAGATTCGTTCTAATCTATCAGCAACCAGTGCTGGAGGTCATTTTGGCGTAGGTGGTGGAATAACTCTGAGATTAAAATAACACCAGATAATACGAAAAACTACAATTTAACCAAAACTTCGTCCTTGCCTGATCAGGCAAGGACGAAGTCTTATATTATAGAGAAGTGATATTTTACATAGAAAGTTATAGTTACAAACTCTCATAACAATATGCTCTATAGTAATAACGATGCGCTCTCTATCGTAATAATTTTAGTAAGAAATGAATCAACTTAACAAAAATTTTACAAATTCAAGGTAATGCTATCATATAAGTTAATAGGGTGCGCAATCACACAGTATTTTAAAAGCGTACGTCCTATAATTATTGATAGAAAACATCCATTGGGGGGATATGTTTAAAAAATCAAAAATCCCATTTTATTATTTCGTTTATTTATTCTGTACACAAACAGCAGCAACCATGAGCTACGCAGTAGCCGCAATTATTAGTAAGACTCATTTTGATCAAAACAAAACAACTCAAACAAACTATGAAACAGAACTTCTAGTCTATAACCTATGCAATAAAGCTATGAATTTTAAAATTATAAGGATACTTTACAATTGCATAAATGAGAAAGACTCATTCTGTAAAATAATTAAATTCATTTTCTTCTTGCCATTTTTCTTAACAGTCTATAAAAGGATAAAGGAATCTTCAGTAAGATTCATTATGGTAAAAATAGAAGAAATCTCTCGCAATGGGGAGGAACGAGGGGCCATGAGAAAATCATACAACTACCATCACCTTATTCTAAAGCTCTTCAAGAGAAACAGCCCTAAAACACAAGAGTACAGAGCTTATTCTCACGACAAAAGCGCAATAACCTCACAAAAAGTACTCTAGACCATCCACCAAACAACTTAACCTTATTCGCATAAGCACTCTATTATCCCTTAAAGCACATAAAATGAACTCCTTTACTTTCAAAAATACAAACTGCACACCTAACAGTAACGCGCAAATATACCCTCTTTATGTCGGTTTCATATCCTTTCTCATCCTCAAATCCAGAAACTTCGTCCCCAAAAAGACACTCCTCTTAACAGCAGTAAATGTCAAAACCTTATTAACCGTATTGTTGATCAACATTAACGACAACCCTACCGGAGTTCTAACTACCCCTATCTGCCTCTGCGAAAAAATTAAGCCCTATAGAGAACGAGTAAAAACTACGTCACTGAATCATCCCTAGCGCTGAAATGTGTCTTTTTAATGTTCTAAATATGCTTTTCTTACTTGGAGAATTTGTTATGAAAAAAATATATACCACACCAAAAGCGCCAGTGGTGGGTGATTTTAGAAATTCTTGCTCGCTTCATCAATTGCTTTTTATAAAAGCGCTTTCATTGGCTTCAGTGATTATCTTTTTATCAAATATTTCTCCTGTTTCTGCTAACACTCAGATTTTTAATAACATATCGAACGATTTTAGTGGTGGTACAAATGTACTTAAAGGTATTCCGCCATCCTATATAGTTGGCAATAAATTATATAGAGATATTGACTTTACTATAGGGAGTGAAGATCTCTTCAAAAACTTAATATCTAGTATTCAGTTTGAGACTAAAGTTGCTCTTGAGACTGCACTTGTGGGTAGGAAAGGTTTTAAGGAAGGTTCTGAGAATATAGCGGATGCATTTTCTGGCGTTAAGAGTCTTTTCCCAAGTTTCAATCGTTGGTTTGTTGAAATAAAGAAAACCCCTGCTCTTGGGAAGAAGCAAGACAATCCATCGCAAGGTGATGATCGGCATAAGAGCACAGACAACTTTCCTTTTATGGGAATCTTACCTCGTTTACTAGGTGATAATGAAGCAGCAACCACAGTAACTATTGCTGCTAAATCACCATTAACTAAAATAAGTTTTATGAATAGTAAAGGTGAAACACGGCTTCTTTTGGATGTTTCTCCTGGTGAAATTTCAGCAGACTCAACTGAGGCAGTAAATGGTTCTCAGCTTTATTCACTGGGAATTGGGGTTGCAAAGTCTCTTGGTGGTAGCTCCAGCTATAAGGGTGGCACATGGACAGCTCCAACATTTACGGTTAAGAGTTTTTCCTCTGATGGCAGTGTTTCTGATACGACCTATAATGACGTTGCATCTGCTTTTGCCGGTGTTGGTGATTCATTCACGAATATTAAGAATGAGATTGCCAAAGACATTGCCATTGCTCAAAGTGACTCCTTATTGTGGGATAAGAGTAAAAGTGCCTTTGTAGCGACACATGGAGAAAAGAAAGAAAGCAGCAAGATCACATCTCTTAAGAATGGAGACATTTCTTCAACCTCAACGGATGCTGTAGCAGGTAATCAGCTCCATACTCTAGGTGGTACAGTTGCTAAGTATTTAGGTGGCGGAGCTGGCTATAAGGATGGCACATGGACAGCTCCAACATTCACGGTTAAGAGCTTTTCCTCTGATGGCAGTGTTTCTGATACGACCTATAATGACGTTGCATCCGCTTTTGCCGGTGTTGGTGATTCATTCACGAATATTAAGAATGAAATTGCCAAAGGAATTGCTGGTGAAAAAAGTGACTCCTTATTGTGGGATAAGAGTAAAAGTGCCTTTGTAGCGACACATGGAGAAAAGAAAGACAGTAGCAAGATCACATCTCTTAAGAATGGAGACATTTCTTCAACCTCAACGGATGCTGTAGCAGGTAATCAGCTTCATACTCTAGGTGGTACAGTTGCTAAGTATTTCGGTGGCGGAGCTGGCTATAAGGATGGGACATGGACAGCTCCAACATTCACGGTTAAGAGCTTTTCCTCTGATGGCAGTGTTTCTGATACGACCTATAATGATGTTGCATCTGCTTTTGCCGGTGTTGGTGATTCATTCACGAATATTAAGAATGAGATTGCCAAAGACATTGTCACTGCTCAAAGTGACTCTTTGTTGTGGGACAAGGATAAAGCTGCCTTTGTAGCAACGCATGGAGAAAAGAAAGACAGTAGCAAGATCACATCTCTTAAGAATGGAGACATTTCTTCAACCTCAACAGATGCTGTAGCAGGTAATCAGCTTCATACCCTAGGTGACAGTGTTGCGAAGTATTTCGGTGGTGGTGCTGGCTATAAGGATGGCACATGGACAGCTCCAACATTCACGGTTAAGAGCTTTTCCTCTGATGGCAGTGTTTCTGATGCGACTTATGACAATGTTGCATCTGCCTTTACCGGTGTTGGTAATTCATTCGATAAAGTTAAAGATAAATTCAAGAACATTAAGGATGAAGTTACCAAAGAGATTCAAAAAGAAGTGACCACTGCTCAAAGTGACTCTTTGTTGTGGGACAAGGATAAAGCTGCCTTTGTAGCAACGCATGGAGAAAAGAAAGA
>NZ_LR736305.1:0-33620 GCF_902652675.1 Bartonella refiksaydamii | reverse complement strand
AACAATATTCCACAACTAGCCTTCACAGGTACAAGTTGTCCACAATCCACTACGTGTCATGATGGACAACTCTAGTTATGGAAAATTGTTGTTTTTTTAAGCTTGCTTACTCGTATAGGTTGGTCACTACAGCGCTATATGGTGGCGCGTTCCCTTCCCTATACGTCGCTTCGCTACGCTTTTTAGAATGAGAGGCTTTCCGCCTCTCAAACTCTCTGGAACGCTCACCAAAATCATGACATCAAATCCGCGTTTATCGAAGTGACTAACAATCCTATGTTCTTAGTGTCAAGGCAACCACTACGTGGCGCCTACGGCGTCCTTGACAAAGAACCATAACGGCTTGTTTTGTCCTTCTCACGCGGCTCCGAAATCATGATTAAAAGGGGGAGCTTTTAAGGGGCTTTAACATCTTACTTGTAATCTATTTATATCTGTGTAATAATATACATTATGGATAGATTTGTTGGGATAGGTAAGGCCGCTCAAGCTTTGGGTGTTTCGATTAGCACTTTGCGCCGTTGGGAAAGTGAAGGCAAAATTGTTTCAGAGCATACGGCAGGAGGGCACCGCCGTTATGACCTATCCAAGCTTAGACCTGAGCTTTTTCATTCGAGAGAACTTTCTCAAAGAAAAACCATTGCTTATGCGCGTGTATCAAGCCATGATCAAAAAGACGATTTAGAGCGACAAAAACAGGTTCTTGAGCTTTATTGCGCAAGCCAAGGTTGGACTTATGAACTCATCTCTGATTTAGGGTCAGGGATGAATTATCGTAAAAAGGGTCTTAAACGTTTATTGGATGCTCTCATTGAAAATGAAATAGGTCGTTTGGTGATTACGCATAAAGATCGTTTATTGCGCTTTGGTGCAGAATTGGTCTTCGCCATTTGTGAAGCCAAACAAGTTGAGGTTGTCATTCTCAATCAAGGGGAAGAAAGCAGTTTTGAAGAGGATTTAGCGAAAGATGTTTTAGAAATTATTACTGTCTTTAGTGCTCGTCTTTATGGAAGTCGTTCGAGAAAAAATCAAAGGTTATTAGAGAATGTTCGTCAAGCTGTAGAGGCATCGCAATGATTGTTGCTCACAAAATAGCTCTAGACTTAAATAATAAACAACGAAGCTACATGGCTCGAGCCAGTGGTTGCGCGCGCTTTGCTTATAATTGGGCACTGAAGGAATGGCAGCAGCAATATGAAGCATGGAAGAAAGATAATAATTTACCAAAGCCTAATGACTATGCGCTCCGTAGACAATTCAATTCTCTAAAACGAAAACAATTTCCATGGATGATGGAAGTTACTAAAAATGCTCCACAAATGGCAATTATTCAATTGGGTGTGGCTTTTAAGAATTTCTTTTCAGGGAGAAGCCGATATCCCACTTTTAGAAAGAAAGGAGTGCACGATCGTTTTACTTTGACCAATGATCAAATACAGTTGCAAGGTTCCAAGATAAGAATTCCCAAACTTGGTTGGGTTGGTCTGCGAGAACAATTGCGATTTCAAGGAAAGATCTTGTCAGCAACCATTAGCCGTAAAGCGGATCGGTGGTTTGTAAGTCTTAGCGTTGAAACAGATAATCAAGAGTCACTAAGCAAGAACCAAGCTATTGTTGGTCTTGATTTGGGCATCAATGCACTTGCAACGCTTTCGACAGGAGAAACCATAGGAAGCGTTAAACCTTATAAGGCTTTGCTAAATCGTTTACGGCGCTTATCACGGCGTTTAAGTCGTAAGCAAAAAGGCTCGAGCAATCGTTATAAGGAGAAACAAAAACTCGCTAAGCTTCATGCACGAATAAGCAATATCAGAACAGATCATTTGCATAAGGTTACAACAGATTTAATTCAGCGTTTTGGTACATTTTGTCTCGAAGATCTTCATGTAAAAGGCTTGCTGAAAAATAAGCATTTATCGCGTGCCCTTGCAGATCAAAGTTTTTTCGAATTTCGCCGTCAATTGGAATATAAGGCGGCACGCTATGGTCGACAGATTGTTATTGCAGATCGTTGGTATGCGAGCAGTAAGATCTGCCATCATTGCGGATGTAAGATTGAACAATTGCCTCTTAACATACGTGAGTGGAGATGTTCTCATTGTGGTACACACCATGATAGAGACATTAATGCCGCGATTAATTTAAAAAACTTGGCGGTGAGTTCCACCGTGTCAGCCTGTGGAGAGGAAGGCTCTGGCCAATGTCCTGTGACTTTGGTGAAACCAGCCTCGAAGAAGCAGGAAATCAACAGTATATTTAATCAGAAATGATCATATTTACATAAGTTTGATAGAACGGCAGATACTTCAAAAGAAATAGATAAAAATTATAAGCTATTTTATGAGATAAATATTTGAAAATATTATAAAAAAAGACCAAAAAAGACAATAAAACAGTTGACAATAAATGGGTATTTTGCTATTAAATACTTAAGTGATCAAAACACTTTGTGATTAGCGGATAGATTACGAAACAATCTTTCCAGAGCTTTTAAAAACTGGCTATCTTTTATGCTATGATTAGCATATATGATAATTTTGTCGGGTGTAGTTACGCTATAAAACACCCTTATGGGAAAATCGTAACAACGGACTAATCACCGTGTTTTGAACACCCGACGCCCTCATAGGGCGCCTGCTTTTTAAAAATAAAGAAACCGTATGTTACATTAAACGCTAAAAAAATCATAAAATTGAAATAATTATCTATGTGGGTATATAAATAATCGTAAATAAAATAAAACGTATTATGTAGCTATAAAGCGTTTTATAGATAAAAATATTGGAGGGGGTAATGGACACTCTATCTACTAATAAATTAAATACAAAAGAGAAAAATCCAAATTCCAAACAATCAATTTTAATAACTATAATGCGTAGAGTGTTTTCTATCGTTTATAAAATATTACATAAGATATTGAAAATTTGCCTTTTTTTCCTTTTCCTTTTCCTTTTGCTTATTCGTAAACCGGTTATTATTTTAACAGAGTTTATAGCAGGGGGGAGTTTATTAGTGTTATTTATTTTTTTTACTGGGTATGTAGCGGGTTCTGCACCTTTTGAACACCAAAAAGCAATGGTCATTGGTTATATAGTCTTGATATTTCTAAGTTTAGCTGTCAATTGGGGATATGACGCGCTCTTGTTACGTTTAGCACCCCCTAATTATGATCTTATACTTTTTCAATAATGGGCAGAGTGATATAAAAATAATGAATATTTTCTTGTATCTCGTAGCGTTACAAGCTATATTAATTTATGATTTTGGGATTTAAACATAAAGGGCTAGAAGCTTTTTATAAAACTGGTACTAGCAAAGGGATTAGAGTTGCTCATACTCAAAAGTTGAAGCGTATTTTAGGCGCTCTTGAAGTGGCTATGTCCCCAAATGATTTAAATTTTCCGTCTTTTCGATTACATCCGCTAAAAGGTGATCTAAAAGGATATTGGTCAATTACTGTAAATGGAAACTGTCGTGTAATATTTCGCTTTAATGGTATAGATGTCGAAATGGTTGATTATCTAGATTATCACTAATAAGGAGTGCTAAACAATGAAAAATCCTCCACATCCCGGAGAATTACTGCGTGAAGATGTTATCAAAGAACTTGGTTTATCTGTTGCTGAAGTAGCAGAGCGGCTTGGTATGTCTCGTGTAGCACTTTCGAGAGTTTTAAATGGAAAAGCCGCTGTTAGTGCTAATCTTGCTATTAGACTTGAAATGGCTGGTGTGAGTACAGCACGAGCTTGGCTTGCTATGCAAACAAATTATGATTTATCGAAAGCTTTAAAACGTAAACAACCCAAAATACATCCTTTTTCTGTGAGTTCATATTAGTACCTCTCGCATCTAATGTTTTCCTAAGCTCCTCCGTTCTAATCATGATTTCGGAGCCGCGTGAGAGGGACAAAACAAACCGTTATGGTTCTTTGTCAAGGACGCCGTCAGGCGCCCTGTAAGGGTTTCCTTGACACTAAGAACATAGGATTGTTAGTCCCCTCATTAAACGCGGATCTGATGTCATGATTTTGGTGAGCGTTCCAGAGAGTTTGAGAGGCAGACAGCCTCTCATTATATTGATAGATGGACGAACAAAGTGAGTTTTATTTAGGAGATATTATTATTTACGGGCAAATCTATTTTCATTAGCAAGAGCTGTTAAATCCTTACGTCTAAAATAGATAGCGCGTCCACAACGAATAGGAGGCTGTCCTTGTACGAGAATGATCTGTTCGTCTTTTCGCATTTCTCGTGTTATCTCGTGTGGATAAATTAGAGGTCTATGCTGGGTGTTGATATTTTCCGATCCTCTTGTATGGAGTGCTCCCAGATGTTTGCTTGAATTTTTTACTTCAATAGTCATTTGACCGCATGCCTTAGAGATACTTTCTGCTGTTTTAGTATCTTTGATAGCAGCGTAGCTTACAAAAGCACAACCTTCAAACCATGACTTAGCGCCTGCTGGACCAAAATGGTTTTCAAGTTGTCCTACAGCTTGATAAAAGAGCATAAGAGATATTCCGTATTTACGTCCGCGGTCACGCGCTTCCTCTAAAATGTTCATATATCCTAAAAGGTCAATTTCATCTAAGACAAAGAGTACTCTTTTTGCATAGTCACCATCAGCGGTTTCCATAGCTTTGAGAAAAGATCCAACAAGGATACGACCAATACCCGGATAAGATTTTAAAATTTTTGAGGGGATATTTAGAAAAACATCAATATTTCCCTTTGTTATATCGGCAGTTTTAAAATCATCACCACTGATAAGGTCTGCATAGTTAGAGAGCGAGAGCCATTGTAGATCTTTTGAAGCAGTAGCATAGACACCTGAGAAAGTTTGTTCAGCCATGTTTGTAAAGACGCCAAGAGTTTCACGAATGAATTGTGATGGTGATGAAGACTGTAGTAGACGTAGTTTTCCGATAACGGATGGTTCTGGCATTGACATAATAGTGTGAAGTGTTTTTAAGTTTTTTTCCTTTAATGTGTACTCATCAGAAAAAACCACATGGGCGAGTAATCCCGTTAACAAATTATGTGCATGAGATGTAAAGAATTGATCGGTTGAAGTTGATCTGTAGTTTTCGGAAAGAAGGAGTCTAGCGATTTCAACTAAACCGGCTTCCCTTTCATAGAGAGGGATATTTTTATTTAATAACCAATCTAAAGGATTAAAAGTTTGAGTTGAAGAACCATGAGGGTCGAGAACGTAGACGGAATTTTTGTTTCTACGTTGTCTGGCTTTTTTGACGATTGGAGAGACTTCTGTTGATGGATCGAAAACAACCATTGGGCCGGAATATTTGAGACAAGTTGGAATAACTGTACTTGTTGTTTTATAGCCTCCGGAACCAGCAAAAAAAAGCATGTGCGTTGAATCAAAGTTAAGTTTGTATGTTAACAATGGCTGACTACCACCTTTTCCCCACGTTGTTTTATCGTGTGGATCAAAAGCAACGTCCTTAACAATATCTTCGTCGACGTTATAACGCTCTCCAATGACGACTTCACCATCACTAGGGAAAATCTCTTCAAGCTTTTTCATACGCATCCATTTGATACCACCGAAGATCTTACTTTTTGAATTTTTAAAAGGTGAAGCTTTAGGTAATGATAGTTTCACCGTGTAACCAAAGATAACAATGCCGACAATAACACCCGCCAAAACCATCCTATCAAAATAGGGGAAAACATCATTCCATGTCATATTATTTTGCCCAACATAAGGGCTTAATCTGATGTATTCATTTGCACTATAATAAGTTGCAAACAAACCAAAGATAATCATGGATGAAAGAATGATATTTTTTCTGATGTGCCTTTTTTGTAATAAGATGAATGAAGAACATGAAAGTGCAATGAGGATTAAAATATCCAGTGGCTTTGATCTTACAAACCAATAAGCATCGGGCGTCGTTCCATTTTCTGTAATGTTATTGATAGTTATATTTACGAGAAAAGCTACAATGATTGAAAAGATGAAGGGCAATATTAAAAATATAATCTGTTTTTTGTCTAATTTATTTATCATTTTTCACCCCGCATATCAGTAAAAGCGTCTTTTCCTACTTTTTGAAAATCTTTATATTCTTTTGAATTATGATCAAGTTTTGCTGCGTAAAGCAAACACCCTAAGATGAAAGACTTATCTGCGTCTCTAAGACCCGCCTTTACGATAAGCCCTCCTAAACTAATTTTTTCACGCGCATCTTTGCGTCTTATTTCATCTGTCAAGAATTGTCCCCTTTTTGCAATACGTCTTAATGATCTTATAGAATTCCCAAGGTTATTCAGTTTTTTTTTGTTCTTTTTGAAATCGGTCTTTTATGTCCTCAAATATGCTTTTCCATTCTTCTGTTGTTATATTTAATTCTGTTAATCCGGCTTCTGCTGCTAGTAGCGCAATTTTTTCCCCTTCATATTTTTTCGCAGCTTTAATCTTTTCAAGAAGCTTCTTACTCTTTTCATCTAGAGCTTTTTTTTCTTCCATAAGTTTTTCTAAAGATTTACGTGCCATTTTAAAATTTCTTTTGTTTATTAAACTTTATATTCACTTAACAGAAGAAAATACTAATGACAATACTTAATAGTGCGCATTTATGCGCTCCTGAAAATGTCTTTTTTAAAAGATTTTTGAAGGCGCAATTATACGTTTTATTCTAAAACGTTTCATGCTATAAATTGCTTCGATAAAATTTAAACAATTTTTGGCAATTTTTCTTATGGCAATAGCGCATTTACAAGCTAAAATTATTGGTTCAGGAAAATCGGCAATTTCTGCCGCTGCTTATCGCCATAGAACAAGAATGTTTGATGAGTTAGGAGGTTCTCATACACATAGGTATGATAAAGATAGAGACCTTGTACATTCAGAAATAAATATTCCAAAAGATTCTCCAAAATGGATCACACAACAACTTAGTTCTCTCAATACAAATGATAAAAAAAGTGAATGGTTATGGAATACTATACAAAATAATGAACGCATCAATGGTCAGTTAGCAAGAGAAATAGTTATAGCACTGCCGTTAGAGTTATCACAAAATCAAAATATTTCTCTTGTAAGAGAATTTGTAAATGCAAACTTTGCATCCCGTGGACTTGTTTCTGATTGGGTTTATCATAACAAGGAAGGAAATCCACATGTGCATATCATGCATACTTTACGTCCTGTGGTAGAAAATGGTTTTGGAGCTAAAAAAATAGCTGTTTTAAATGAAGACGGAACAGTAAAAAAATCTCTTGTTACTATTCGCGATAAGCAAGGAAATGCAATAAGGAAAGAAGAGAGGATAGTGTACGAAAATGTCATAGGTCATAAAGATGCATTGAAGGATTTACGTAGTTCATGGGGTGAGATTGCAACAAGACATCTTGCACTTGCTGGTCATGATATAAAAGTAGATATGCGCTCTTATGAAGAGCGTGGTTTATCCATAGAGCCAACAATTCATTTAGGTCAATCTGCTAATGCGATGAGAAAAAAAGGTCTTGTCAGTAATGCAGTTCAAGCCAATGAAAAAATAAAACAGAAATCAGTAGAAAAAATTAAAAAAAATCCAGATGAAGTTCTGAAATTGATTTCATTTGAGAAATCGACATTTAGTCGTGGAGATCTTGCTAAGATCATTAATCGATATGTTGATAATGCGAATGACTTTAATGATATTATGGTGCGCTTAGAGCAAAGTGATAATCTTGTTAAGATCAAAGATCATTCTCATCCTCATAAGGTTATTTACTCAACAAATGAAATTATAAAAACTGAATATGATATGGAACGGAGGGTTTTTGCTTTATCTCAAACAACAGGACATGGTATTCATTCTAAAAAAGTTTTAGCTGCGATAAAGTCTGTTGAAAATAAAGATCGTAATCATTCATTCAAATTCTCAGAAGAACAAATATTAGCCGTTCAGCATATTACAGACGATAAAGGTATTGCAGCGGTTGTTGGTTATGCTGGTGCTGGAAAATCAACTCTCCTTGAAGCGGCAAATGTTGCTTGGAGTAATAATAGTAAACGCGTATTTGGTGCAGCTCTTGCAGGTAAAGCTGCGGAAGGACTTGAGAAATCTTCAGGAATAAAAAGTAGAACTCTTGCTGCTTGGGAATTGGCATGGAAAAATAAGAAAGATCAACTACAAGTTGGTGATGTTTTCGTTATTGATGAAGCCGGTATGGTTTCTTCGAAACAGCTTTCTAATTTTGTCAAAAAAGTCGAAAAAGCAGGTGCTAAGATTGTCCTTGTTGGTGATCACATGCAGTTACAACCGATTGAAGCTGGAGCGGCTTTTCGGGCTATTGTCAATAATATAGGTTATGTTGAACTCTCTGGTATAAGAAGACAAAAGGAAGAATGGGGACAAGAGGCATCACGGCAATTTGCGCGAGGTCAAGTAAAAGAAGCTTTAGAAAAATATAAAGAAAGAGGATTTGTCCATGAGACTAAAACACATAGGCAAGCGATAAATGCTATTGTTAAAGATTGGATAGATACGCGGAAAAAAATAGAAAAAAAATCCGTAGAAGAAGGAACATCTTTAAAGGGTGATGAGTTGCTTGTTCTTGCGCATACAAATGCAGCTGTTAAAAAATTGAATGAAGAAATCAGAACAGTCCTCAAAAATTCTAATTTTTTAAAGTCAGAAGATATAGCAACCGCTGCAAATTTTGATACCATGAAGGGACAGCGGGAATTTGCTATTAATGATCGGATTATTTTTCTTGAAAATGCTAAGTTTGAGGAAAGATATGCGTCGGAATTGGGAGAGCAAAAAGTTAGAAACGGTATGTTAGGTACTGTTTTATCTACACAGAGTGAAACAGGAAGGCCGCTTTTAAGGGTACGTCTTGACTCTGGCCAAGAGGTTGTTTTCTCCAATCATACTTATGGAAACGTTGATCATGGATATGCGGCCACCATCCATAAAAGTCAGGGTGTGACCGTTGATAATGTCTTTGTTTTAGCTTCACCTTCTATGGATCGGCATCTCTCTTATGTTGCAATGTCTCGACATAGAGATCAATCGCGTCTTTATGTAGCAGCAGATGATTTTAAGAATGTTCGCTTACATGAACACAGGCAGGTTAAAGGCACCATTACTGGTGAACTTGTTGAAGCAGGATATGCTTCTTTTAATGAAAACACAAAGAACAAAACGCCTTATGCCGATATAGCAACTTCACGTGGAATTGAACGTGTTTATGGTGTGAATTTACCCTCTGCTATAGATGGTGCTCGTATTGAGCTTGGTGATAAGATCTCCATTCGTCAAGAGAAAGAGACTGTTATTATTAACAATAATGAAGTCAAACGAAACATTTTTAATGTTGATTTAATAGAGCGCGGTGATCCTTCTTTTGTTGATGATATAAAACAGTCTGATCGTGCAAATACCTATGAAAAACTGGTGGCAGCTCTTTCTAGATCAGGTGTAAAAACAACGACGCTTGATTTTGCGGAGTCTCCTGATTATAGGGATTACGTTGCACAATTTACAAAGAATAGGGGAATTGATGTTTCGCAAAGTTTTGCTGAACGAATTTCCTCTTACATTGAGACAAATAAAGAATGGGTACAAAAACAAAGAGAAAAAATTGAAATTCTCTGGAATAGAGCAAAGACTGCTTTTAGCAAACTTGAAAAAGAAGAACCCAAGGTTGAGAAATTACAAGGCATTTCAAATATAGCGGAGAAAGCTTCTTATTTTGCGGCTTATATGGATACTTCTAATATAGAGCAGAAGGCACAAAACGCTCTTAGAAATGAAAAATCTTACGTTGATACTTTTAAAGAATTAAATGCTCATTTGGCATTGATTTATAAGGACCCCCAAGCTGCTGCGCTTAAGATTGAACAAACGATTTTAGCGGGAAAAGGCGATAAATTGCCCGATATTTTAGATAAAGCGCCTGATAGAGCCGGTAAACTGCGTGGGTCAAATCGTTTGATAGATCAATTTAAAACAGTAGGGAAAGAACATAGAGAAGCGCTTTATAATGTTCCTTTTGCTACTTCTACAATTAGAAGGCTTCAATCCTTTTATAAAAACTCTTATGAGAAGCATATGGACAACATTATACATGAGCGTGAGCGGTTGAAAGTTGAAGTACCGTCTCTTTCAAAAGAAGCTGTCACTTATATGAAAGCTGTTGAAGCTGGTCGTGAAAGTTACTCAAAGATACCAGAGCAGGTTAATAAAGAATTTTCAAGGCTTCAAAGTGCTTTAGATAAACGTTTTGGACAGGATGCCATTTATAAACAGGATTTTGATTTGTCAAAAGCGATACCTCAAAACCAGCGTCATGATAAAAAGCTTGTGAATGAGCTTCAAACGGCTGTTAAATTTTTGCAACAGAGACGTATGGAAGAGCAAATCAATACGATAACGCAAACGAAGTCAAAAGAAATTTAAACCATTAAAAACTTGCTACCGTAGCCCAAATGTGCTACAATTAAAGAATAACAAAGAAGGATTTTATATGTTGAGTGAAGACGAAATTAAGCGACGTCGCTTTGCTGCTAAAAATGCATTAGCAAGTCAACGTTTAGAGGGGTTGGAGCCGGATCAACAGGTCGTTTCTCAGATGGAGCGGGTTATTATTGGAGAACTTGAAACAAGTGATGTAATCAAGAATCTTATGGAACGGATAAAACGTGGTGAAGTATGAGAATACAAACGATCCTTATACTGATCCTAAAACTGGTGTTATGTATAATCGGCTTGGTATTAAAGACCAAGCCACACTAAGGAGTCTGGAGTCTGCTTTTGCTTATATAAGGTCTTATGAACTTGATAGTACTCCTATTAGGGGTAAGTTTGATCTCAATCATATGAAAGACATTCACAAGAAGCTATTTGGTGACGTCTATGAATGGGCAGGAAATATCCGTTCAATAGATATTACCAAAGGTGGTTGTTTATTTGCTTATCATCATCAGATTGAAAGCTATGCACCGAAGATTACACAGCAGCTTGCCAAAGAACAATATTTGCGTGGTCTTGATGCGGATGAATTCAGCCAGAGAGCTGGATATTACATGGGTGAAATAAATGCGTTGCATCCGTTTCGAGAGGGAAATGGACGTACTCAGCGTGAATTTATTGGCCAACTTGCTCGTGAAGCTGGTTATAATATCAACTGGGATGGTATCACGCGAGAGGAAATGACAAAGGCATCAATTGAGGCACTTTATGGTACTTCTGAATTACTGTCTGAGCTTATTCGTAAGAACCTTACTGAATTTACAAAAAATAAAAATGTTGACGTTTTGCAAGGTCTAGGAGAAAAAGTTTCCTCTTACATTGAGACAAATAAAGAATTATCGGAAACACAAAAGGAAAAAATTACGACACTTTTGGATAAAACAAAGGCGGCTTTTAGTAAGCTTGAAAAAGAAGAACCTAAGGTTGAGAAATCACAAAGAGATTTGAATGGTGCTTCAAAAGTAACAGAACGAGCTCCCTACCTCGCGGCTTATACGGATACTTCTAATATAGAGCAGAAGGCACAGAACGCTCTTAGAAATGAAAAATCTTACGTTGATACTTTTAAAGAATTAAATGCTCATTTGGCATTGATCTATAAGGACCCCCAAGCTGCTGCGCTTAAGATTGAACAAACGATTTTAGCAGGAAAAGGCGATAAATTGCCCGATATTTTAGATAAAGCGCCTGATAGAGCCGGTAAACTGCGTGGGTCAGATCGTTTGATAGATCAATTTAAAACAGTAGGGAAAGAACGTAGAGAAGCGCTTCATAATATTTCTCTTGCTACTTCTACAATTAGAAGGCTTCAATCCTTTTATAAAAACTCTTATGAGAAGCATATGGACAGCATTATACATGAGCGTGAGCGGTTGAAAGTTGAAGTACCGTCTCTTTCAAAAGAAGCTGTCACTTATATGAAAGCTGTTGAAGCTGGTCGTGAAAGTTGCTCAAAGATACCAGAGCAGGTTAATAAAGAATTTTCAAAGCTTCAAAGTGCTTTAGATAAACGTTTTGGACAGGATGCCATTTATAAACAAGACTTTGACTTGTCAAAAGCGATACCTCAAAACCAGCGTCATGATAAAAAGCTTGTAAATGAGTTTCAAACGGCTGTTAAATTTTTGCAACAGAGACATGTGGAAGAGCAAAACAATACGATAACGCAAACGAAGTCAAAAGATGTCATGAAGTCGCGTAAAAAAACTTAAAGCATAGAAATCTTATTTTTGTAACTCATTTGGGCCATAAATAAGAAGGTAACTAAAGGAGGTTTACTATGAGTGTAGCCGTAGATTCAAAAGATGTCGTTCGAGCACGTATAGATAAGAATTTGAAAAAAGAAGCCCATGAAATATTAGCTACTCTAGGACTTACGGTGTCTGATTTCATACGGATTGCTTTAACTAAAGTTGTTAATGAAAGAGGATTGCCATTTGATATGTATGTTCCTAATGCGGAAACGCTTGAAACTTTTGAGAAAACAAACAGAGGTGGAGATGTTGTTTATGCGGAAGATATGGACGACTTGTTTAAAAAATTAGACATTTAATTATGCGTTCAGGTTGATTTACACTGTTAGTGGTGATCATGTTCATTTTGACGTACAGGAACGAATTCTGATTTGTTCGATTAACTTAGAATGTTTTTAGAAAGCATCTCGGCGCTTAAAGGGATCGTAGTAAATTTCTGTTACACGGAATTTTCCTTCGAGGCGTTTACATTGAATGATGACATCAATCATCGAGATTAATAGGCCACGGATATCTTCTCGTGCTAAATTCCCACCCCCTTCACTTTCTTTCACAAGCAGAGTCATTTGTTCAAAGGCTGCAAGTGCTGTGGAGGCATGAACCGTGGTGATTGAACCTGGGTGACCGGAATTGACATTGCGGATATAGTAAAAAGCTGTACCATCACGCAATTCTTGCAAAAGTATTCTATCGGGGCGCATGCGTAATCCGGATTCAAGTAGTTCTTTTGCGCCTGCTTTTGCAAGTCCTTGGTTGTCTTTTGAGTAAAAGAGTTGCACTTTATTTGAATGCGGAACAACAAGTTCTGGAGTATCCTCTATGGTGAGAATCCGTTCATAGTCAGGGATTTTTGCAATTAAAGCTTTAGAGAGGGTTGTTTTACCCGAACCGGTTTTGCCAGAGATTAAGATATTTTGTTGTGTGATAACGGCTCTTTCTAAAAAGGTACAAAAATCTTTGGCCATAAAAAAATCTGTTAGCTCTTTGTCCGTATCAGAGAGTTCGGATAACCGTTCTGTCATTTGTTGCGTGGGTGTAAAACTGGTGTTTTGGGTGACAGAAAACAGATTGTTTTCATGTAAACTTTCAAGAGAAAAAGTGCGTGATGAAGGTTTACGAATTGTCATACTGATTGTATTTGGTGCGACTGCTGGAGGCATAACAATTTGTATGCGTTCATTGTTGGGCAGTGTTGCGGAGAGAACTGGATTTTCTACGCTAATCTTCTGTGTTGTATAAGCCGCGACAACTTTTGCAATCCCTTCTAATTCACCATATGTTAAATCTTTAAGGATGTGGGTTTGCCAACCATTGGGACCTTCAACGATCACTTCACCAGGGCGATTGATAACAATTTCGAATAAATTGTCGTCATTCAGATAGTTCTCTAATATTTTTAATTTCGTTAAGACGATGGAAGCGCGTTCTGTATTTTTCGCTGTGGCCATAATTTATTTGTGCTACCTTTGAGAATGGTGAAAGAAATTTCTTGGAATAGAGCGAGGAAAAATGCCGTTCCTTCTTTCTTTGACGGCGAGTTTATACACGGATGAAAAGTCCAAATCTCTGGCCACGAAAATATTGACGAGTTCCCCTTGAAATTTTTCTAGGGTAGGGGGAATGTTGATTTGATTTTCAAGGGCAACAGTTGCAGCATCTTTTCCTATGTTGTTTGCTCCAGAGTTGTTTAAGCCGCCTGTTTTGGAATTGCTTTTCATTTTATTTGTTAGTGTTGCTGTAGCGCTGTCAACAACTGAAAGCAGCAAAGCTGAACTAAAGCGTTCCCACCAATGCGTATTAATGTTGCCATCAAAACCGGCTCTACCTAAACTATCGGTTGCTGGTGAAGCAAGAGTGATGATGACACCATTTGGTGTTTTTGCCCTTGTCCAAAGGACAAAGAGGCGGGATTGTCCTTGTTTTATACCTCCTCTGTATTCACCAACCACTTGAGTTCCTTTATCAAGCAGAACAACGCGACCATTGTCAGAGAGGATATCACGGTTAATGATGCAGCTTGCAAAGCCAGGTTGGTCACTGTTTAATGCCGTTTCTAAGATACAGGGAATAGATGTTCCCATGGCGATGATAAAGTTTCTATTCCCAATGACTCCAGCTCTTGTACCTTCTATTCGTGTAGGTTGTAAAAGTGCGGAAAAATTTTGGGAATTCTCATTAGGAATTTCATTTGTACTACTATAATTATTGTTTCTTATTTGCTCTGAGTGAGATCTGGAGTCATTCGTAAAGGCTAAAACTGGAGAGCGTTGTGCGGCTTCAAGTAGTGGATCATTTTTAACCGTTATTTTAGGTGTTTCTGTTGGTATCGGTAATGTAATTTGAGCAATTTTTGCTTGTGGAGTAGAAGGCACTAATTCTAAAGGTGTGAGTGAATTATTAAAGTTTTGCGTTTGGTTTTTATGAGATTTTGCCGTGTCTTTTGTTATTGTTGGGGTTGAGAAGATATTCCAGAGCACATAAGCGCAAAATCCTACAAAGATTATCACGACAAATATTTTTGCTCCAAATGTTTTGGATATATTATTTCTGTTATCGTTAATAACGCCTCGATCTTCAATGATTACTTCATCACTCATATGTTAATTCCCCTCATTTCTATTTCATTGAAGATCTGATGCGATTTTGCGTTCAACAGACGGTGAAGTTGTTCCTGTTTTTGGATTTATGCCTTGGCGTTGATAGGCTTCATTGAAAATGCATAAAACATTTTTTCCATGTCTTAGAGTGAATCTGGAGCCAATTGCATGGACAATGACCATGTTGCCATTTGTGGTTTTCGGAACGAGGGATTCTGTACCGTCACTACTTATAATATAAATGGCTGGAATTTCTTGATTATCGGGGAAAGTAAATGTTGTTGTTTTTCCATTGTCATATACGGATGACGGTTCAAGAGTTACAGAACCTTGAGCGGTATAAGCCCAATTGCGTGGTCCATATTTTTCATAAGTATCAAAGACTCCATCAATACGTTGTGCTTGTTTTCTTGCTTGACTTAAGAGTCCTTCAATTCTTCTTTGTTCCGCTTCGTCTTGTGGATAGCGAAATTTCACAAGGAAATACGTATCTTGTCCCGTTGAAATATCTCCATCTTTAACCGTTAGTTCGAATTGATAAGACCGCTTTGAGCCATCACGGCGTGTGGTGACAACTTGGAGATTGGTAATAGGTTGAACTTCTCGTGCTTTGAGGAAAAGAATATTGCCTGCTGGAGCAACTTCCCATGCCACGCTGTTGCCAATGGCAACATGAGCAATTTCTTCATTGGCCGTAAATTCTATTTGTACAGACGAGCGTATAGAACCAATAATTTTTGTGACATTATAAGCATCATAATTGACAAAGCGAATACGACTATCGCTAGAAGCACGAATAGGAAAAACACTTGCATGGCTAAAGTGAACGGGAGCAAAGGCGATAGTGCTGAGAAGAAGAAGTGTGTATTTTTTCATGATTAGTTGACCACTTCTGAATCTGTTCTATATTCACTAACAATAAAGCCAAGAGGATTTATCAAACGATTTTGTACGGAGAGGGGAGCATTGATATATTGAAAAGTAAGCGTTGAAACCCAGTGTGTAATGAATTCTCTGTTTTTATCATTGTCACGAACGGTTTTGTAATAACGCACCTGTGCTACGTCTTGATTGATAAAAGAGATTGATTTTATCGTAATCCTAGCCGTAGCGTGTTTGTATAAAATTTGTGGACTTCGCGGATTTCGTGCTCCATACCAGGCGGCGAATCTGTCTTGCTCTTCAGGAGAGGAGAGAAGAGAGACAGTTTGGAAGTTATGTTGTATCTCTTCGGCTTCAAAGCCTTCGCGGGCACGGACATATTTTGCCGCAAAATAGCGGGTGATTGCTTCGTCAACGTTTGTCGGACCTTCTTTTAAGGCTTCGACAACTTCGACAATGCCTGTTGAATTGTCGACGCGGATGACAAAAGGTTCAACGGTTTTAAGTGGGGTGAGCGTTATGACGGCTAAGGAGGAGAGGATAGCTACTGTGACAGCTATACCAGCGATGACCAGTGAAATGCGGGTGATGCGGCGTGAGGCAAGCATACGATCTTGATCAAATAAACGTGCCTCAGCAATGTATTGTTCTATATCTTTTTCTTTCATGCCTTTTGCCCGCAATTTTTGTAGGATGATGCAATTTCTTCATCAGTTAATTTTTGCGCGAGGAGTGTTTCGAATTTGCCTTCTTTGACCGATGACTTGATATCTGTATTGTTACTGATGATTATAGGAGTGGGGGAGGGCTTCTTTCCTTCCCAATTCCACATTGATCTGTTGAGTGGACGCTTAGAATATCCATCACATTTTGGAAGTGACTTCAGTGTGTTTGGTGAGGATATACAGCCACTAAGAAAGAGAAATGGCAAGATAATCCCAATTTTTTTAACCCCCCGCATTTGTAGTATTACCTCCTCTAAATTTTGATGCCAAACCTCTTAGACCGCTAATACCAGAACGAGTGGCTGCAAGAGCACCACGTCCAGCTAATCTGCTAGAATGGTGAGCTAAGTGTGTTGAACCTGTAAGAGATGCTCCTCCAGCAGCTAAAGCAGAGGCAATTCCGGGTAAATGGATGAAAAGATAAATCCCACCAGTGCCAATAATCAAAAATTGAATTACAGAAAACATGATATCTGTAATGTCGCCTGAAAGGATATCTACCGCAAGATTTACATATACGCTGCCAAGCAAGGTGACTAATACCTGCAAAATGATAAAGTTTGCAACTTGTCCTAACCATGCTTCTGTAAAACGTCTTGTCGTTGAAAACATATAAAGGCTTATGAAAAGTGGTCCTACCGATAGGACAAGAAATGAACCAAGTTTCGCAAACATTGTAACGATAAAGCCAATAGTGCTAAAAAAAGCAGCAATCAATAAACAGATTAAACCAGCTATCCAATTAACAATATACGTCCCTACTTCAGTCCATCCGTCGTGCTCGTTTGCTGCATCAAAAACATGTGCAGAAGCATGTTTCATCATATTGTCCCAGACATTTTTATCTGAACTTGCTCCTTGGGTGACATTTGCAATGGCATTAGGAAGATCAGTGAAAAATATGTCTTTGATCCAAGCATTATATTGAGAAGCTTTTGTAGTGAGTGTAACAACGATAGCAAGTTTTACAGTTGTCGCTATAAAATCCCATAAAGGCATAGAAGAACGCCCATACATAGTGTTGTAACCTATAAATGCAATATAGATTATACAAGCCGCTTGAAGAGGAACAGATAAAGCGCCTGAAAGATTGCTAATGGTTTTATCCATTAAGTCCCCAAGAGTATTCATTAGACGTTTATCTATATCACTGTATGTTGGAATGTAATTTAGTACCGACATTGGGTATCCATTTTATTATTTTTTGTAAAAACAATTATTGAGCATTTCTTTCAGCTGCTTCTTTCTCTTTTTGTTTGGCTTTAGCGCGCTCTTTTGCTTCTCGTTCTTTTCACCTTTTATTTATTTCCTCTAGAGCTTTTTCGTAATTTTCGTCAGCTTTTTTACGTTCTTCAGTTTCAAGTTCCTTCTTGGCTAATCGTGAATTGACACAATTTTTTGAAGTTCCTGTCGATCCACATTTCAATCTCCATTCTTTTAGTAAGTTTTTATCTTTCTTAAAATCTTCTACGCTATAGTTTTTTTCGCACGCAGCAGTGATAAATCCTGTGCAAAGCAATAATGTTGTTATGATAATCTTGTTCATATTCAATTCCCTCTCTTTAATTTTAATGACCACGAATTTTTCTTGCATAGTCTTGGTATCTTTTACTAGTTTCTTCTCTAATCCGTATTGCTTCAGCTTCCTGTTGAGCTTGCTGAATCATAGAGGTGGCTTGTGTTTGTAAAGCCTCTGCTTGTAATATTGCTTGTATAGCTGCTAATTGTGTTTGAGCATCTTGCACTTCAGCAGCGGTTTTAGCATTTTTGAGTTTTTCAATAATCGTACTAATGGCTTTTTTCTTTTTATCGGCATCTTCGTAAACAGCTTGCCCTGTTGCTGCTTGTCCTACATTGCGATTGTGCAATTTTTCCACTTCTTTCTTGTAAAAGGCATCAACTGCCTCTTTTGAGCCTGCTCCGCCTGAGGGCTCTTTATATAAAAGTTTTTCTTTCCATTTTTCAGTGTTTCCGCTACCACCACCGGTGCCATCTATTGATTGTTCTAAATGATTAAAATCAGAGGGGAGAGCAGCATTATTCCCTTGTCCGTTGAGCAATTCTTGAAGAGCCGACAAATCAGGTTTTCCATTTAAGGAACTATATAATTGTTTCGCTTGATCGAGTTGATTTTTTAAATTTTCAAGCTGTTGTTTGCCTTGTTGAATTTGTTCTTGCAATTTGTTAAGTTGTTGTGTGCCTTGCTGGACTTGTTTCATTATTTGTCCAACAGCCGCGGGATCATATACCATGATAGCAAAGGCATTTGTTTGAAAGCCAAATGAAGCTGCATAGACGGCTGTTGCCAATAAAAGTTTTTTCATTGTTTTGACCTTTCTTGAAAAATAGGAAGCCATTTTTCTGGAGATTCACCAACTTCATCCATAATGGTTTCTAGGAGTTCAATATTCTTGGTGGTGCCGCTTAAAATGGCTATTTCATCATCAAAACCACGTAGATTCAGCTCTGCTACAACTGAACTTTGTCCTTGTTTGACAAGAAAACGCCGTGACTCTCGGCTTAATTCTGATTGTATCAGGTTAAATTCTCTGTCCGATAATTTAAAACCTTCTACATAGTCCCCATGATTACCCTTTTGATTGGGAAAATAAATCTGTGTTGGGCATTGTTCTATAATGGTGTGGGCAATTGTCGAGTTGATTGCATCTTTGGGAGATTGCGTGGCAAACAACATCAAGCCATTTTGTTTACGAATAGTTTTCAGCCTATCTTGCGCAAAGGCTTTAAAGGAATCATCCTCTAAGGCTTTCCAAAATTCATCAATGACAATGATAATGCGACGCCCATCAATGAGAGAAAGAATTCTATGAAAGAGATACATCATTAAGGGAGGACGAATTTCTTCATTGTCCAAAAAATCCGTCATATCATAACCGATAAATTTTGCATCAATGCCAATATCATCATCAGGATTGTCAAAAACCCACCCCAAGGCATTGCCTTTACACCATCTCTCTAAACGCCCAGAGATGCCTTCTCTATGGGTGGTATCAAAAAACATTTGCAAGGCAGAAATTGTCCGTTGTTCCTTGGGCAATAGGGCAAGTTGGTCAACCGCCGCAGCAATATCTTGCCTTTCCGATTCACTAATTTTTTGACCCTCAGCAGAAACAAGTTTGGTAATCCATTGGCGTAAAAACACTCTATCTGCTGGATTGTCATAATCTAAGCCTTTTAGCGGTGCTATCCCTGTCGGCTTGCCATTTTTTAGCGGCATATAGGTGCCACCGCCCGCTCTGACAAAAAGTTCTGCACCACGGTCTTTGTCAAAAAAGACCATATTCGGATCATGCTTTTGAAGTTGTGCTAAGAGAAAATTGACAATAACCGTTTTTCCAGAACCCGACGGTCCACAAACAAAAGTATTGCCTAAATCACCAAAGTGAAAGTTAAAATAAAAGGGTGAGCCGGCAGAGGTTTTCATCAAGGCTACCGCTGGTCCCCACACATTGCCATCTATTTTCCCAACCGGAAAAGAACGAAAAGGAAAAAGGGCTGCGTAGTTGCGGCTTGTAATGGCATCAGAGCGTATGCGATAAGCATAATTTCCAGGCAATTGTGCCCACCAAGCAGCAGCAAGCCCTAAATCTTCCCGTGCAACAACGGCGCCGCCATTTGTAAGATGAGAACGCGCTTTGGCAAGATTATCTGCAAGCTCTTGCGGTGTATCAGCAAAGACCGCCAAGGATAAGTGATGTTCGCCTAAAACAAAACGGTTGGATTCAAGATCATCAAGCGCATCATCCAATTCCATAATTTGTGAGCCCGCACGATCTCCTGCATTGACCATTTGGTTTTGTTTGCGCCCCATAATCTGCTTGGCAATGTTTTTGCTCTTGAAAACAAAAGATTGGGTGAAAATAAATTCAAAGGGAAGAGTCAGCAAACCATCTGTCATGCCTGTTTTGGTTTTTGCTGGATATTCTTTCCAACCAAACATGCCCGCAAAACGCTGTCCCGCCTCGGTGCGTATTTCTATGACTTCTTTCCCGAAAATAAGACGGTCTGAATAAACAGAGGATGCTATTGTGCCCCAAGTAAGAGGAACACGTTCACGACGCCCTCCCACCAATTGGTGAATAAATTCACTTTGCTGCGAAAAAATATTGCCTTCATGTTCATAAAGGCTAAGCCTTTTCGCTCCATAGCGCTCTAAATTTTGAATAATGTCTGTGGTGATATCTTCAAGCTTGCGAATGGACTCTGCATCAACTTCTGTTTTTGTTTCTTTGGCTTTTCCCAGACGCTTAAAAAAATCAACCAATTTATCCGTTTGATCAACATGGGGATTCCACAAGATGGAAAGATAAAGATCATTGCGATAAAGCTCCTGTGAAACCATCCGTTCACGGTATTTGTCATCCAACTGCTTGGCAAATTCTGACCTAAAAGTCCCATCCGGATAAACAGTTTCACGCTTTCTGATAATATGGCTATAAAGCGCTATCCGTTCATCCGCAATGTTTTTAAACAGATTGTTGAGCTGTTCGTGAAGAACATTCAGATCAATAATATCCGCTGTCTCAAAGTTAATACCTTCAAGTTTGATAACCATCATGAGCGCGCGGGAATCCAGTGCAATGACATGTTTGTTGACATGGCGCACGTAAGGGATGATGGATTCCGGCTGCTTTTCACGCTTGCGCTCTGTTGTCTTCATTGTAATTCCTCATAATTACGAATTAATCGTAATGGAGAAATACTTCCCCCACCCCATAGACTCGAATTTCTGGCAAAAATAGATGTTTTTTGCCATGTTAGAAGAATACGAAATTTGTTATGGTCATGCTTGAGAATTTCCTTGAAGATAAAATGTCCAGCAATGCCAAAGGCGATAAAAAAAATATTGCCTGTCATAATAAACAATATCAGTGTGCCCATGGCATTTAACCCCATAGCTTCCACTGTTACGCCTGCAATCATTGCAGGGCGTGTACAAGCAAGGAATAATGTATCTTCTGTTAGATTATAGCGTTCTTTCATGATTTTAAAATGCCGGAGGAAATCAATTAATTAGAAAGCATTCCAACAATTTGCGGAGCACCAAAGACAATGCCAATGCCAACACAAACGAAGAAAGCTTTGCGCATTTCGATATAACCAGCAATCCAAGCAAGCCCAACACCAGCAACAGAAATTGTTGCAATTGCTTTTGCAATGGGTCCTGTTAAAGCCTTTACGACTTTATCAAGAACACCTTGAATTTTTCCGAAGTCTTGTGCAAATGCTGGTTCACTGAGTGCTATAAAGGCAATCAACAGCATAAAAGCTGTGGTTAACCATTTTTTTTGAGTATTTGAGAAGGTTAATTTTTGTAAAGAACGTCCATAAATGGACAGATGACGAATTTTCGACATGAAAATTCCCCCCCTTTCCGCTATTTATATTAAAACTGTGACCTATAAATTAAAAAAAATTTTTTTTCTACTGTTTTATAAATCGGCTAAACAATATTCCACAACTAGCCTTCACAGGTACAAGTTGTCCACAATCCACTACGTGTCATGATGGACAACTCTAGTTATGGAAAATTGTTGTTTTTTTAAGCTTGCTTACTCGTATAGGTTGGTCACTACAGCGCTATATGGTGGCGCGTTCCCTTCCCTATACGTCGCTTCGCTACGCTTTTTAGAATGAGAGGCTGTCCGCCTCTCAAACTCTCTGGAACGCTCACCAAAATCATGAGATCAGATCCGCGTTTATCGAAGTGACTAACAATCCTATGTTCTTAGTGTCAAGGCAACCACTACGTGGCGCCTACGGCGTCCTTGACAAAGAACCATAACGGCTTGTTTTGTCTTTCTCACGCGGCTCCGAAATCATGATTAAAAGGGAGAGCTTAGGGGGGGCGCTTAGGTGGGAAAAATATAAGCTATTATTTAGTAAAATCTTCTATATCGGTTTGGTATTCATCGAGTGGAATGTCCAGTTTAGCAGAAGATGACTCCATTTGATATTCTTTCATGAAAGCAATTTTATCTCCTTTAAAGAACAGAATAGGATTAACCCAATATTGATTAGGCAATTTTGGTTTTAAAATACCTTTTTGTATAAGTTCTCTTAAACCGTTGTGAAAAGTTCTGTCCACCATATCGCACTTTTTTCCATTTATACCCCCATCAAACCAAATTAAGGTAACACTGCTGGGGTCTTCGTTTGTTGATTTATTAGATTGATATTCTTCTAAAACTATTATCAAAGCACGATGGCCTGTACGAGATAAATTAAAAATTGCTTGAATGCCATCAGCAAATATTTCTATAAAATTTTCTTTATTTATTTTTTCTATGACGTGAATTATAGGTACAACCTCTATTTTATCAGTGTCAGAATTGATAAACTTTTGTTGTATAATGCACGTTTTAACAATTTTATTGTCAGCAAATATTTCAGAATTTTTAAGAAAAGGATTTTCATGCGGGGAATATTTTTGCTTTCGCAAGTTTATTTTATCCATTTTGATCGTCCGTTGAATTTTTTATCACCTATTACGACTTAAGAAATTTTTTCTTCGCAAAAATAAAAGTCGTATTGACACTTGAGCGAATGCAGACTATCCTCATTTGAGATTCGATTTATTATTTTAATATGACAATTGTATTACCACAAATGACCGTTAATATATCAGACAAACAGAGAAAGCAAACCGTTAGGCACGGTCAGAGTCCTTTCATTAATGATATTGTGGTTTCTATTAAGGATCCAGAAGAGCAGATTCTTGTCAATGTGGCGCTAATTTTTGATTTAAAAGCCGCAGGAATGAAAGTTTTTTTAGTTTTGGCTTGGATACTTCAAAACAGGTTAATTCGTACGAATAGTGTAGTTTTAGATCAAGCTGTTTTAAAAACATTTCTTGAAGCTCAAGAAAGAAAGTTAGCGTTGTCACCAACAACTTTTTTTCGGGGCGTAGCTGAGTTAGAAAAAGCTGGTATTATTGCTAAACAAAATCATAGAGCTTGGTATTTTATTAATCCAAGCCTTGTTTTTAAAGACAGGAAAGTTGTTTTCACAAACGATATTGAATTAGAGAATAGGAAGACGGGGACCTAATTTTTAACTATGTTGAATTTATTTTTCTTTTCAATATAGTTATGTCTTGACTCATTATTTCAGATAATGAGTCGTTCAGAATAGAGGGAAATACAATGGCAAAAAAATAAAAACCCAACTGCATTAACAGAAGGGTTTCTAAAAATATCCGATAAATTAATATCAATCAATAACGTGATTATCAGTTTAATTTATCTCGATACATTCTGCAAGAGAAATTTTGTAGAAAGAGGATATTTTTAACGTTTTTTTGCCTCCAATAGAGAGGTTTTAAAAATTATGGTTAAGAAAATATCGGGAAGAAAGTTAAGTGCACATCATATAGAATTTAGAAAATTAGCAGAAACTGCTGAGATTGGTTCTGTAAGCCGTGGTCAATTGATTGGATTGGTTCATCAACTGGAACAGACTGATTTCATTAAAGAGAGTGAAGCTAAACTTCTTTTGAATTTGTTAAGGACAGCTCCAAGAGATTCATTTGAAAAAGGCGGGGTTCCTATTGTTTTCAAAAGCAATCGACAACTTAGTTATGACATTAAACGGAGTGAATCGCGCGTTAGTTTTTTACTTTCATGCCTTTATGACTGTGGTCTTATTGTTATGCGCGACTCTGGTAACTTTAAACGCTATCCTATACGTAACCATAGCGATGATATCGTAACAGCTTGCGGTATTGATTTACGTATTCTTGTTGCGCGATATCATGAACTTAAGCAAAAAGCAGGCAAAGCTCTGGAGATTCGTGAGAAGCAAGAAGAAGCTTTGCATTATTTTAGAGGATTGGTGCGTCAAATTAAAACCTGTTATACAGAAATGGAAGCAACTCCGTTTATCTCACTGCTTTTTTCTAGAATGCAAAAAATTATCCATATTATTGGTCGTCCGGCTAAAGCATCTCTTGAAAAATTATACAAAGCAATTCGTCTTTTTGAGTGGATTTTACAACGTTTTTTTGGGCAAAAAACATCAAAAACAAGATACACAGCTCTTGCTGGCAATATACACATAGAACATACAACCCCTAACTATAATTGTAATTGTAACAAAAAGGAGTGTTCAGACAACTCTGAACACACTCAAAATACTAATATGACCTTCGGTCATGAAAAAATGGCTTATGAAAATATCGGGAATGGCAAAACTGAATCCTCACTTCCTTCAAAAGGTAGTACATTGCCTCAAATTAAGCCGGAGATACTAGAAAAGGCTTTGCCAAATGCCGCCTTGTTTTCTGAATGTAGTTTCCAAACAGAAAGCGATTTGATACATTCTATGTATCCTATGTACAGAATGATTAAAGTTTCAGAACATGCCGCTGAACAAGCTACAAAAATCATGGGACTTAAAAAAACAGCTCTGGCCATTGCCATCATTTTTGAAAAATATGCTAGAGGACTTGTAAAATCACCAGGAGGATATCTCCGCGGCATGATTGATAAAGAAAAAAAGGGAGAATTATATCTAGAACGTTCTTTATTCGCTTTATTGAAACAAACTGATCAAGAAGAAATAAATAGTTTAAACTTAGAAAAAGATCAGAAAATAAAGCTAAACGAAGAAAAAAGCTCTTTGTTTGAGTTTGAACTCAATAAAACGTTAAATAATCTAACAATGTCAAAATTTGCATAAAAAATCTTATTAAAGTGAAAAAATAAATGGATAAAACAAAGAAAATAATAGGGCGGCGCTTCACTGCACAACATCTAGAATATCAGAAAATAGCAGAGAATGTTGAATATAAAACAGTAAGCCGCAATAAATT
Organism: Bartonella refiksaydamii; assembly: GCF_902652675.1. Classification (NCBI taxonomy): domain Bacteria; kingdom Pseudomonadati; phylum Pseudomonadota; class Alphaproteobacteria; order Hyphomicrobiales; family Bartonellaceae; genus Bartonella; species Bartonella refiksaydamii. The sequence continues at coordinate 8,336 of NZ_LR736305.1, read as the reverse complement.
AAGCAAGCTGGCTTATCGATTATCTCATATTGATTTAATTAGTGAAGCAGAATCTTCTGTTCTTTCTACCTTATTAGAAATAACGCCTGATAAAGCCTTTAAAAAAGGTGGAGTTCCTATTATTTTTAAAAGCAATAAAGATATTGGTTTTATGACTCGTAGTCCAGGTCGTATTAGTACAATTCTCTCGCGTTTGTATGATTGCGGATTGATTGTAATATGGGATTTTGGATATTTTGGTCGCCAACATATAAATGATAACGATCGATATACTCCCTCAACAAGGGCGATTGATCTGCGTCTTTTTATCATTCGTTACTATGAGCTTAAGGAAAAAGTAGATAAAAAATTAAAACGTACTGCATACTAATATGGCATATTTTCAGTGTACGATACTGATATTGTTAGTTTGAAATTACCTGTCCAATATTATGAAAAATCTACACCAATGGCTTTTGCTTGCATTTGTTCATAAAGTTTTTGAATTACTTTCATATTATCTTTTCGTGCTTCGTTGATTGATAATTCAATTGAGGTTGAAAAGCATAATCCTGTATCTTCTAGCCATTTATAATGCCATACCATTGCTTTACGTCCTTCATCATAAGGCAATCCATCTTTTCGGTTTTTGGGTAAGCTATGTGTTTCATTTATAAATTGGTATTGTGCAGGATCACCAACAAGAGCTATATGCTTTTCAATGACATTTATATAAGCCAAAGCATTTTTGAAACTTTTGATCATAGCTTTACTGTTACCGTATTGGATAAAATCATTTTCTGTTAAAGAGCGCTCACTACTGATGAGTAACGATATATCACCATTTTGTCCAATATCACGAAGATAATTGTACAAATCACTTCGCACATCATGTAATTTTTTTGCCTCCAATGTATTACTAAATTCTTGCATATATTTATGCTGTTGATCGAACAAATATTCTAGTTTATCTTGATATTTTTCATGCTTACTATCATTTGTATAGATTTTTGCTACTTCTTCTTCTTCCACAGAAAAACCTTTCTTAATCAGATGTCTTCTTATGCTAACTTGGAAAAAGAATCCGGACAATAGGCAAAAAATCACCAATTAAAACCAGATGATGAAAAAAAGCCATTGTTTAAATCGGAATTAAAGGAATACTTTTGAAATCTTAAAGATAGAGGAAAGAGGACGGATTAAAGAATCCTGCGGGGATCTTCATGACCTCTTCCCCAAAAAAGATTTACATAATAATTTATCATTTAGCAAGTAAGCGTTTTTAAATTTTTATTCTAATTAGAAATTAAGCATAAAATCGCCTTTTGTTTTTTAGATTTGAGAGCTCTAAAACTTTTCAGGAGTTGATGTTCATCTTTACTGGATATTCCTTCGTCATATGAGTGCAAAACATTTTCTTTTGTTGAAATATCCGTATAAAAAAAAGAAATATCAACTTCCATTATATCGGCAATCTGTTGCAAGCGTCCTGCACCTACACGATTTATTCCTTTTTCGTATTTTTGTACTTGTTGGAAAGTTATGCCTAAAGTGGCGCCTAAATCTTTTTGAGACATTCCCAACATTTCTCTTTTCAATCGAATTTTTTTGCCTACAGAAATATCATAGAAATGTTGAATTTTATCTTGCACTTAAAAGATCCCCCTGATAGCGAGCGCCCTCGCATTGGTATTCCGGGAGTTTGAAAGCACTGAACTCGATCAGCCTTTTGCTTTTAGTATTTATAATACTTGGACATAGCAAAAGCCCCCGGAATTCCGGGGATACCATTAAAGTGGTATCGATTTTTGTTTAGCGAGTTTTCAGGCTTTCAAATCCCTATTGACCGTTGCGTAGACGATCAAAATCACATGATTACTAGTAAAGTAATTTCAGGAGATTGGCAAATAAAAATAGTTTTTTATTTACAAACTTTATTTTTTAAAGCTAACTTATCTAGCTTGCGTTGTGTTTCAAGGCGCCATACCGCTGCTTCTGCTTCAACTTCTTCAGCAGACATTACATCATCAGCATTAGCGGAATTAATACCAAGCTGGATTTGTTCCCGAAACCATAAATCATGCGCACTCTTTTCTTTTTGCTCTCTTACAATCTTGCGCATATAATCTCGTAAGAGCTGCGCACCAGATCTATCACATGCTTTTGCGGCTTCAGAAAATTCATTTTTTAAGATATCATCAACGCGAAATGTGAATGTTGTTTCAGCCATTTTACTACCATGTAATGTGTTACAATATAATTACAATATAACACATTTTATTATTTATTCAATAAATTGCTTTGAAGGACGGTGTTTTAAATATGTTAAATGCTGTTATCTATCAGAAAAAATGATCATTTTTTCTGATAGAAAAATATATATTTATTTGACATTTTTTTTAAATAAAAATATATCAGTTTAAATCTAAATTGATATTTTTACTGAACATGACAAAATTTTACGCTTACTTGCGTGTTTCTCGTGATGGACAAGATACAGAAAATCAAAAATTTGGCTTGTTAGAATATGCTAACAAACATGGCTTTGCTCCACTTCATATTGAAGAAGAAATTGCAAGTAGAGGAAAAGATTGGCGCAAGCGTAAGCTTGGTGCTTTAATTGAAAAAGCAGAACGAGGAGATGTATTATTAACTCCTGAATTTTCTCGTATAGCTGGTTCTTCTCTTGCTGTCCTAGAAATTCTCAAAGCCGCTAGTGAACGTGGCTTAATTTTTCACGTGACAAAACAAAATCTTATCATGGATGGTAGTTTACAAAGTGATATCATCGCAACTGTATTAGGTATGGTAGCGCAGATTGAGAGACATTTAATTCAAACACGTACAAAAGAAGCGTTAAGTGTTGCTCGTCAACGTGGTATAAAACTAGGACGCCCAAAAGGAAGTACTGCTACGCAATTAAAGCTGGACAATCACATTGATGAAATTCAAGCCTTTATAAATGTTGGTTTATCACAGAACCGTATTGCTAAGACATTAGGAGTTAGTGTGAATACCTTGCGCTTATTTATTAAACGCAAAAATATCAAGCCTACAAAAATTAAGCCACTCATTACCATGCCAAGAGCATTAGAAAATTAAGGTAAGCTAAGCTGAAAAAATATCTGTTTTCATATCGGAATATATACCTAATTATACATAATTAATAAATATATATTATTTATTCAGTGTTTATTTAGTAAATAAGGAATTTTATTAGGTTCCCGTTTTTCTTTAACAGGTTTATTGCTAATTTATCAAGCAAAACAAATGTATCATGCCTAGCCAATTACCTTCATAAAATATAATTTCAGCGGATATCTTCTCGTGCCAAGTTTTTACTCCCATCATTTTCTTTGATAAGAAGGATTATTTGTTAAAATGATAAATTGCTAGGATATATTGGCTGTTACAGGTGATTTACGTCCTTAGAATTAGAAGGATATCCTTCTCTTTTTACAATAAAGAAAGCATTAATAGTCTTTTATTATCCATACGTTGATTTTCTTTACTTTTATCCCCATAGCTCTTTCTTTGGTTTACTTGTTCAACTGTAACTCTAGAAGAACATGCTCGTTGTGGTCCAGCTTGGCTTCGAATAGGTGATACATCCTGTAGAATTTTTGAAATGCCTCGGCGACGATTGGCTAAGAAAAGTGTTAGCGAATACCAAGATGATATTGCTTTATCATCAGAAGTTCAATCTTGGCTGCGTAGGCAGTTTCTGAAAGCAACGTTTCCAGAACATTTACTAAATACTAAAACAGCTATTGTAACGCACATTAATAATCTTAATGAATACGTATTCGAGCAATTTAGGCAGGGGCATAATATTTCTACTATCACATTACGAGAACCATTTTTTGCCATATACGCAATAGAATTATTGGAGCGGCCTAGTTTTATGCGACGTCTTATAGATGATGGACGATTAGTAAAACTGGTTGAATTGCTTAAACTAGAATCACAAGGGCTATGGAAAAATTTCATTCCCACTGCCACAGATCTATTTTGGCTATCGGTTGAGGGACGTGTACGTCCTCTCCAGTTAAGAGATGGTGCTTTATATTCAGATCGTTTTAGAGTGCGTATTGATTTTGAAACTAATTCTATTGTACAAAATCTTCGAACAGGACGATTGGTCCCTAGTTTATTTTTTATATTTTTAAGTGGTTCTTTATTGCCAAGAATTCGTTTTTTAGGAGGAGCATATCAAGTTTTGTACCAAGAAATTTTCCAAAAAATTTTATTGAAAATACTGAAAATGGATGTGCAAGATGAACGAAGGCTAGCAGAGGATATTTTATCAACGATTGTAACTGCTTGGGGGCATAATGTTGTACAAAAAAACGCATGGCATCAAGTCCAAAAAAACAATAAAGGCGCATTGCGCTTCTCTTTTAAGAACTGGGCATCTCCTCTTAGCTTAATGAGTTCTCATTATGCATCTTTTACGCAAGATTTGCGATGGAAAGACTTGACGGAAAAAATCAATACGTTTTGTTTAAAAAATCCAGGATTAATAAGCCCTTCAATATGGAAGGAGCTTTCACAATGTTTGTTGTGATGAAGCAATTGCTCTCTCTTGGTATGCCACTGGCTGTTGGGTTTATATCTCAGATGATGATTTCCTTCACAGATGCAGCACTTGTAGCACATTTAGGTGTTCAAGCCTTGAGTGGTACAATGTTAGCTTTGAGTATGTTTAGTTTTGTTATGCTGTTGGGACTAGGTATTATTACCGCGGTTGCACCAAAACTTGCGGAAAGTTTTCGTAGACAAGATAGATATGCATTAAAGGCATGGTTTGATCAAGGAATATGGCTTTCCCTTGTGATTGGAATGATGAGTGCGATCATTTTACTCAACACGAGGAATATTTTGTGTTTTCTCGGCCAAGATGGGACAATTGCCAATATAGCGCAGGAATATAATAGTGGTGCTGCTATAGGAGTGGTGTTTTTTTATCTTTATGTGAATAGCCGGGGATTACTGTCAGCAATTGGTAATCCAAAGCCCTTAACCTGGGTTATGCTTGCGGCTATCCTCGTAAATTTTCTTATCTCTTGGCTGCTTATTTTTGGTATAGGTTCTGCAAGCGGATTAGGTGTCTTTGGTGCAGGAATTGCGAGCAGTTTGATCCGTATTTTAATTGTTATTGCAGCAGCAATAATATTGTCCCGCAATTCTGCTTTTCATTCTTTTCGCTTTAATTATTTGAGACCAAAGTTAGAGATTTCACGAATAATAAAATTGCTGCGAGTAGGGCTACCCATTGGTATACGTATTCTTATTGCGGAGGGTTTTCCTTCGGTCATTGCATTCATGATTACGGCTTATGGGATCGAATCTTTGGCCGCACATACGATAGGGATGCGACTCGATATGCTTATTTCTGTGGTGGCTTTGGGGATTTCCAGCGCAGCCGCGACAATAGCAGCGTGGTATAGAGCAGATAGGAATAATATGGCTCTAAAACAGCTGCGTATGAGTGTCACAGTTTTTGCTGTAGCTTATGTCTTATTTTTATCAGTGGTTGTTTATCTCTCTTATGAATTTATCCTTACAACCATCTTTAATATTTCTGAAGACAGCGTTGTTGTTTTCTTTTGGAAGTTGCTTCCGTTCATCTTATTGTCTTTTGCTTTTGGCACTTTAGGAGCTATGCTCAATGGCATACTTGTGGGGTTGCTTGATACGTTTTGGTCAACAATTGTTGTAGCAATAAGTTATTGGGGGTCAGGCCTATTTGGGGGAGCGCTAATGGCGCATTTTTTTGAATATGGCTTTATAGGTTATTGGTTTGGCATGATTGGTGCCAGCTTAATCGTTTCTCTCTTTAACTATATGCGCGTGGGTTATTTAATAAAACGCAATTCTATTTTGGGGGTATGATGAGTATTATAAGAGTGTCGTAAGCACTTACTGTGAAGGTATAGCTTCACTGATAAAATATAAAACCTACAAAAACTAAGCCAATTATCACTATGCCAAGAGCATAGGAGAATTAAGGCAAGCTATACCAAGTTGATCGCCCTCCTCCATGACGTATTAAAAGATCTTTTTCAACTAATGATGTTAAGCTGGTAAAATATCTGCTTGCATACTGGAATATATACCTAATTATACACAAATAATAAATATTTATTATATATTTACAAAATACGTACTAAATAAATGATATTTATTTAGTGTTTATTTATTAAATAAGGAATATCTTAATGTCTGTAATTACTATGTATTCAACAAAATGTGATATTGGAAAATCCACATCTATAGCTTATTCTTTTATAGGTATTAGCTCACTCATTAAGTAAGGAGTTTTACTAACTGTCCATTTTTCTTTAACAGGTCTATTGCTAATTTATCAAACGAAACAAACGTCTCACCACCTAGCCAATTTCCCTCATAAGATATAATTCCATCAGCAAAATCACCACCAGCCTCTAGAATAGCAAGCCCTGCTTCAACAGCTGGTCTATTCATTACTATATTACTGGTTGCTAGCAGATCGCGTAACATTCCAGCTACATCTTCTTTTGATAGTCTTGCACCTCGGTGAAGTATCCAAACAAGTTCGCATAGACAAGGTAGAGAAATAGCTATGAGAGAAGCTTCTCTTAAAATCTTACTTGCTACCTCCCCTTGCTTTTTATCATCTTGTAAAACAGCACGAGCTAGAACATTTGTATCTACAGAAATCTTCATTTTTTCCCAGCCCAACTAGAAGCTGTAATTTCGTTCATTTCTTCAATGGTTAGAGGTTTTTTTAGTTTTCCAGAAAATCGTCCAATAAAGCTCTCAATAGTGCTTGTAGGCTGTGACGCTTTTATACGAAGTTCACCACCTGGTAACTTATCAAAGTCAATCTTCTCACCTGGTTTAACACCAAGGTGCTGTAGTAAATCCCGCTTCAGCGTAATTTGTCCTTTTGCTGTAACTGTTAATGAAGACATAAAAAATTCCTCTTACTATATAATTATCCAATATATATAAAAGTAATGTAAAAATCAATTACTCTTAAGAAACAAAACTGTGAAATAAACTCGTTTGCATACTGGAATGTGCACACCCAATTATAGCGGATTTGGAATTAACAATATATAAATATTTATTACGTATTTTGTACGTAAATAATAAATATTCACAAAATAAATAATTATGATTTATAATTTTAATAAATACGTAATAAATAAATGTTATTTATTTGGTGTTTATTCATTGAATAAGGAATATCTTAATGCCTGTAATTACTATGTGTTCAACAAAAGGTGGTGTTGGAAAATCCACAATGGCATTAGTATTAGCTAACGTTTTTGCTAAAGCCGGATCTAAGGTGAAATTAATTGATGCAGACCCAAATCAACCACTTGTGACATGGATGAAAAGATCTGCAGATACAATGCCCCAAAATATAGAAGTTTCTGGAGACATTACAGAACAGAATATTGTTTCTTGCATTGATGATGCTGTAGAAAAGTTTCCATTTGTTATTGTTGATCTTGAAGGTTCGGCTAATCTTGCGGCTTCTTTTGCTATAGGGAGAGCGGATTTAGTTTTGGTTCCTATGAGAAAAAAACAACTTGATGGGGATCAGATAGGAAAGATCATTGCTTTAATAAAACAACAGAGTCAGTTTTTTAAAAGAGAAATACCTTTTCGTATCGTATTTTCTATGACCAATACCTTAAACAGTCGCGAAGGACAGCATATAGAGAAAACGTTAGAAAAAGCTAATCTTCCTATTTTACCTGCTTCATTAACTGAAAGAGGAGCTTTTAGTGCTCTTTTTCAAATAGGGGGATCACTCTTTGATTTATCATCCTCTGATGTGAATAATCCTCAAGCAGCACAAGAAAATGCAACGGTTTTTGCTAATGCTGTTGTGAAAGTATTAGATACTGAAAATTTATTAAAGGATAAAGTAGCATGACAAAAAGAGCTGAAATTCCATTACCTAATTTTGAAAATTTACAACCATTTACAAAAGCGCAAAAAGTGAATGAACAAGTTTTAGGTGAGATAGGTCAAAAGAATGGCTTTACAACACGTCATAATGTAGAAAACAGAACGTGTGTTGGACGTAGAAGACGTAGCTTAAAAACAGCACGACTAACACTTGCAGTTGAACCAGAAGTAAGAGACAGTTTTTGGGTTTTAGCTGATAAGCTCAATGAGGATGGTGGTAATTTTCTTAATCGTCTTATTGAAGTTTACATAAATAGTAATAAAATAGAAAATACATAATATTTATTTATTATTTACGTACGAAATACATAATAAATATTTTATAAATCAGCTGAACAATATTCCACAACTAGCCTTCACAGGTACAAGTTGTCCACAATCCACTACGT
>NZ_LR736326.1:0-6870 GCF_902652675.1 Bartonella refiksaydamii | reverse complement strand
CGTCAATGATAACGATAATGCCTCTTTAAACGAAAATACTTGTTTAAAAGCCATTCCTTATGAACAAGCCTTGCAACAAAATGGGTGGGGAGAATTACAACCGATCGAGAATGCTCTTTTACCCGTCGAGCCTTTTAATCCATTACAGCTGCCAATGTCATTCATGAACTATATTTATGACGTTTCAGAGCGTCAACAAGCTCCAATGGATTTTATTGCTGTCTCTGCTCTCTGTGGTTTGGCTGCTGTCATTGGCAATGGCGTACGGATTTCTCCAAAACAACATGATGATTGGACAATTGTTCCTAATCTCTGGGGCGCTCTTATTGGTCAATCGTCAACCATGAAAACACCAGCCATGAAAGCCGCTTTAGCTCCTATCACTTGTCTTCAAAAAGAATGGTATAAAGAGTGGTTAAAGCAGAAAGAAAGACTAGAAATTGAAGAGAGACTTGAAACTTTAGACAAACGAGAAAAGGAAAAACAAGCCCATAAAGCGCTTAAAAAAGGAGAGTGTGAAACCGCCCGTGCTCTTTTGTATGAAACTCTCTCTAAAGACAATGCGCATGATAATGATGTCTCTCGTTTTATCGTCAATGATGTCACTGTTGAAAAGCTTGGGGAACTCTTAAAAGAAAACCCCCGCGGTCTCTTAATGGTGAGTGATGAATCGTCTGGTTTTTTAGCCAATCTGGAACGAAGAGAATATCAAACAGACCGTGCTTTTTATCTAACAGCTTTTAATGGAGATGATCAATTTATCTATGACCGTATAGGGCGTGGAACCATTTTTATCCCTCATGTCACTTTATCCATAATTGGAGGCATTCAACCTTCACGCATTATTCCCATTATTCAAGCAATGAATTGTGGAAAAAATATGACGGTTTACTGCAACGGTTTCAAATTCTGGTGTGGCCCGATGAAAATCAAGAGTGGCAATTGGTTGATAGACCTCCCAATCAAGAGGGCTGGCAAAAACATGAAAAAGTGTTTCGTTCTTTTCGTGATAAACGACTAGGTTCTCCAGAACATCCACTGATCATGCGTTTTATGCCAAAAGCACAAGTAAAATTTTATGAATGGCTGGAGCATCTTCATAAAGAGGCAAAAAGGGGTCATTTCTCAGAAAGCTTACAATCGCATGTTTTGAAAATGCCCAAAACCATAGCAAGCCTTGCGTTAATTTTTGAACTTCTTGACAGTGGTCGTTTTGAAATTGGACTCTATGCCATCACAACAGCCTTGCGTTGGTCAAACTATCTGTTAAGTCATGCCAAACGTCTTTATGCGGCGCATGATACATTAACAGCAGAGCGTGCAAAATTGATTGTCGAACGCTGTGATCATTTACCCGATGTTTTTACTTCACGTGATGTTTATAAACGTGATTGGAAATGTTAAAAGGACAATGAAGCCGTTAAGCAAGCTTTAGAGCTTTTATGCCGCTGTAACTATATTCGTGAAATCTCTGGAGACAATAACTCCCAAGGCGGTCGACCTACCATACGCTATAAATAGAATCCTTTAGTGAAAAGTGATAAGACATCACAATAGGCAATCTGAAAATCTTATGAAAGATTAAACAATATAACAGTGAACCTTCAAAGCACTCTCCATCATTAGTTTTTGAGGTTTTTTGGGGGGGGTAAGAACTTACAAAACCTATCTATAAAATAGTTCAAAATAAACATTCTGATATTTTAATGCACATAGTGCATTTGTCTTTTTTCCATAAAATAAACAGCAAATTTCACTATTTTGCTGATCTGACCTCTCTCATAGCCTGTGGATAAACAGCCTTTAAAAACCTATTTTGAAAGAACTATCCGCTTTTTTAGCATTTTTCTGCATTTTTTCTCAATTCGTTCAAAATGGATTTAATAAGCTTCGTTTTGATTCTTTTGATAAGAATTAATCCTATCATACGAAAAAGGAGCTCTGTTGTAATATGCTTCACCATCATCATTCTGATAACAAACATGTCACTTTACGCTCTTTGTTAGAATATTATCGTCAACAAGCAAAATCACCCCGTGAATTGGGAACATTGTTTGAAAATCTTGTAAAAGCTTATTTATCTGAAGACCCTTTACAAAAGCAGGAATACGAAAAGGTTCAGACTTATTTGGAGTGGGCTAAGGAGCATGATGAAGATGGACGTGATATCGGCATTGATCTGGTCGCTACAATCCGTGATCAAGGAGGTTATGCGGCTATTCAATGTAAATGCTATGATGCTTCTCATTGTATTAAAAAAGAAGATATTGATAGTTTTATAGCAGCTTCTGGCAAAAAAATCTTCACCCGTCGTATTCTGGTTGATAGCACGGAAACAGATTGGAGTGATAATGTCGAACTGACTTGTGAGGGGCAAGAAGTTCGTATTCAACGCATAAACCTTTTTGATTTAGAAAACAGTCAAATCGATTGGGGGGCATATAAAGAAAAAGGACAAGCCGTCCTTAAAGAGCAACCAAAAAAAAAGCTTTTAGATCATCAGAAAGAAGCACTGAAAGCTGTTTGTGAAGGTTTGCAAGAAGCAGACCGTGGCAAGCTGATTATGGCATGTGGTACGGGAAAAACTTTCACAAGCCTTAAGATAGCAGAACAAATAGCAGGAAAAGGCAAGCGTGTGTTGTTTCTGGTACCCTCCCTTGCTTTGATGTCACAAACAATCCGTGAATGGACCCTTGATACAGAAGTGCCCTTGCGTTCCTTTGCGGTATGTTCAGATACACAAGTGGGCAAGCGTCGTAAAGGGAAACATGATGATGAGGCTAGTCTCGATGCCTCTGATCTTGTCTTGCCGGCTACGACCGATGCGCAAGCACTTGCGCGTAAAGCCAATAAGACTTCTCTTGATGTGATGACCGTGGTCTTTTCAACTTATCATTCCATTCAAGTGATTTCGGATGCACAAAAGGAATATGATTTACCCGAATTTGATCTGATCATTTGTGATGAAGCACACCGTACAACGGGTGTTGTATTGGGAACAGACAAGTATGAATCTGAATTTATCAAGGTTCATGATAACAACATCATTCAAGGCAAAAAACGTCTGTATATGACAGCAACGCCCAAGATCTTTGCTGATAGTGCTAAAAAACAAGCTCATGAAATGAATGGCATTTTAGCGTCTATGGATGATGAAGCCCTCTATGGAAAAAATCTTTACACCTATACATTCTCAAAAGCCGTTAAGAATGAACTCTTAGTTCCTTATAAGATTATTATCTTGGGTGTTAATGAAGAGGAAGTGAGTGAATCCATTCAACATCTGATGACAGATGAGAATTATGAACTTACTCTTGATGATAAAACCAAGATCATCGGCTGTTATCAAGCCCTTGCCAAAATAGATCTAAAAGTTGATTTGAGTGATGACCCTAACCCTATGCGGCGGGCTTTGGCTTTTTGTAGAGATATTAAGACCTCTGAACGTATCCGTGATACATTCAATTCTCAAGAAATACAGAAAGAATTGTATAATCTTCATAAGCTTTATAAAGAGACACCGCCTCTTCAGTGTACCTTTGCGCATATTGATGGAACACAAAGTGCCAAGAAACGCAATGAAGCTCTTGATTGGTTAAAGGAAGATGTGGGGGAACATGCCTGCCGTGTGCTCACCAATGTAAGATGTTTGTCTGAAGGAGTAGATGTTCCTGCTCTTGATGCGATCATGTTTTTACACCCGCGCAAAAGCCAAGTGGACGTAATACAGGCGGTGGGGCGTATCATGCGGCGTGCCAAGGGCAAGAAGAGAGGCTACATCATTCTACCCGTTGGGGTTCCTGCTGGGATTTCTGCTGAAGAGGCTTTAAAATACAACAAGAGATACAGTGTTGTTTGGCAAGTGATCAATGCTTTGCTTTCCCATGATGAGAATTTTGAAGTAACCCTTAACCAGATGATTTTAGATCAAGACGTAAGTCATACTTTAGAGATTGTTGCCTTAAAGAGTATGACCACGGTTGAAGATAAAATCCATGTTTATGAGAAACCAGAAAGCGCGGGGCTTGAGATTGGAAAAGCAGCTTATGAACCACAACGCTATATTCATAGCGTAACAGGAAGATTACCTTTTTATAAAGAGTTTCCCAATGCCCTTAAAACCCTTTTGGCTAAGAAATTTACCCTTGCCGATTACTGGGGCATATGGGCTGGCAATGTTGCTGAAATTGCTCAAAACCATATCAATCGTCTTAAAGATATACTTTCTGATGAAACCAGTGAAGCTTTTCACGCTTTTGAGAGTTTTTATAAAGAACTCAAAAACAACTTAAACAGTGAAATAAAGCAAGAGGAAGCGCTTGAGATGTTAGGACAACATCTTGTGACGCGCCCCGTGTTTGAAGCCTTGTTTGAGGGCAATGAATTTGTCCAAAACAATGCTATCTCACAAGCGATGGAAAAGATCTTAACAGAACTGGATAAAACCAATATTGAAGAGGTATCTCAAGAATTACAAGAGTTTTACGACAGCGTAAAGTTCCGTGCCTCTGGGATTACCTCCCCCCAAGCAAGACAAAACCTTATCATCAAACTATATGAGGATTTTTTTACCAAAGCATTTAAGAAAACCACGGATAGGCTTGGGATTGTTTATACGCCCGTTGAGGTTGTCGATTTTATTATTCATTCTGTTGATGATGTTTTACGCAATGAGTTCGGAAAAAGCTTGGGATCACGTGGGGTTTCTATCCTTGACCCTTTCACTGGAACAGGTACCTTTATCACACGGTTATTACAATCAGATCTCATAAAACCAGAGGATATGGAATATAAGTTCCGTCATGATATTCATGCCAATGAGATTGTCTTGCTTGCCTATTACATAGCAGCTATTAACATTGAATCGACTTACCATAGTCTTATGAAAGGTGAGTATATCCCTTTCAAGCATATTGGTTTGGCTGATACGTTTCGGATGCTTGAAGAAAAAAATCTGCTGCAAAAATTATTTAAAGAAAACAGTGAATATTTAGAACATCAGAAAAAACTGGATATCCAAGTTATCTTTGGCAACCCTCCTTATTCAACAGGGCAAAAAAGTGCTAATGATAATGCAAAGAATACATCTTATCCGATATTAAATGACCGTATTGCTGAAACTTATGCTGTTCAATCTAAAGCAAGCCTTATGCGAAATCTTTATGATAGTTATATCCGTGCTATTCGTTGGGCTAGTGACCGTATTGATAATGCTGGAGTTATCGGCTTTGTTTCTGGTTCTGGTTATATAGAAAAATCAACAATGGGCGGTTTACGAAAATCTTTAGCCAAAGAATTTACCAGTATTTACGTGCTTAATTTACGGGGGGATATTCGTAAAAACATGTTAAGCAATGGGAAAGCTCAAGAAGGTGAAAATATTTTTGGCAATGGAAGTATGACTGGTATTGCTGTAACACTATTTATCAAAAATCCCAATGTTTCTGGAGGGTGTAAAATTTATTATCATGACATTGGTAATAATCTTTCCACCGAAAGAAAACTTGAGATGCTTCAATACTTTGGTAGTGTTGGTGGTATTGCACGTGAAGACGGGTGGAAAATAATTACACCAGACAAGCACGGTGATTGGATACATCAACGTGATGACAGTTTTGAGAGGTTTATAGCATTAGGAGATAAGAAAGATCATAATAAAAAGCTCTTTGAAACGTTTTCTTGTGGTATTGTCACTAGTCGCGATGCATGGGCATATAACTCAAGCCGTGAAGTTTTAGCAAAAAATATGAGTAACATGATTGATTTCTATAACAGCGAGGTGAAACGTTTTAATGATGCTTATGGACATGTTGATCGCAGAATACGTAAAAATGCTGTAGACAATTTCATCAATACAGATGAGAGCAAGATAAGTTGGAGCCGTGCACTTAAAAAAGATTTGGAAAAAGGAAAGAATTTTGAATTTGAGACTACATGCATTACGCAAAGTTCATATCGTCCTTTTACACAACAATGGCTTTATTATAACCAGAGTTTCAATGAAATGGTTTTACAAATGCCGCGGATATTTCCAATGGGGCAAGTAGTCGAAAATAAAGTAATACAAATTACAGGCATAGGAACACGAAGCGGTTTTTCTGTGTTGATGGCTAAGAATTTGCCTAATCTAGATGCAATAGAAAAATGTCAATGCTTTCCACGCTACATTTACCAAAATACTACGATCTCAAAAAATAAAAATGAAAAACAGTCACATTTGTTTGCAAATGCTACAGAAGAAAGCAAAAATGCTGATTTACAACGGCGTGATGCCATTACGGATGAAGGGCTAACCCATTTTAAAACTGCTTATCCGAATGAAACAATCACTAAAGATGATTTATTCTATTATATTTACGGAATTTTACATTCAGAAGATTATCGTACACGTTATGCTGATAACCTCTCTAAAGAATTGCCTCGCATCCCTTGTGTAAAAAGTGCTGATGATTTTTGGAAATTTGTTACAGCAGGGCGTGAACTTGGTCATTTGCACGTGAATTATGAAACTGTAGAACCCTATCCTGTTACCTTTAAAAAAGGCAATCCAAAACTGACTGATATCCAAAATCCTGAAAAATTCTATTATGTAACTGGAATGAAATTCGCAAAAGCAGGTAAAGAGAAAGATAAATCGACTGTTATTTATAACAGCAATATCATCATGACAGATATCCCTCTTGAAGCTTATGAGTATATCGTCAATGGTAGACCCGCCCTTGAATGGGTTATGGGGCGTCAATGCGTCAAGACAGATAAAAAGAGCGGTATTGTTAATGATGCCAATCGCTATGCTGTTGAAACCATTGGCAACGCTGCCTACCCTCTAGAATTGTTTCAAAGGGTTATTACCGTAAGTTTAGAAACAAT
>NZ_LR736325.1:0-7520 GCF_902652675.1 Bartonella refiksaydamii | reverse complement strand
CCCCAACTTTTATCTACGCATCCAGAATCTTAAAAAAGATATATAATATCAATAAGTTGTTTTGGATAAAAAAGAGCATGGTGCCCCCAGAGAGCGAATCAGGCTTTAGCAACAAGATTCAAAGTATATAAAGATGTGTAAGGGCGTATTGATGTCTATAGCTTTTTATGATTCAATAAAAAAAGTAAGTATTAAAGAAAAAATCTCAAATCAGAAATTAAAGGTGGTCTAAAAGGTGGACCCAAAAAGGTGGACGAGCAATGCTTGAAAAGGTGGACGAGAGGGGACGTTAAGTGAGGGCGATTCATCGGTTATCAGCATCATTCGTAAAGACGTCTCCGCAGGGTAAATATTGTGATGGGGCGGGGCTATGGTTGAATGTTCGAAAAGACAATACACGCTCTTGGTTTTTTCGCTATACGCACCACAATAAGCGCCGAGAAATGGGACTTGGTCCTGTTACGAAACTCTCTTTAAAAGAAGCGCGTGAGCTTACAAGATATTATAGTGATATTCTTAAAGAAGGCAATGATCCTATTGTCTTTCGAGAACAGACTATTTTAAAACAGCAAAGCAATATTTTTCAAGAAATTGCAAAAGCGGCTTTTGAAAGCAAAAAAGCAGAGTTGAAAAATGAAGGTAAAAACGGCCGCTGGTTTTCTCCACTAGAGTTGCACGTGATTCCACACATAGGTAATTTACCTATAGAAAAATTAACAGCCAATATCATTCGCAATGTTCTCGCACCCCTTTGGCATGAAAAAGCAGATACGGCAAGAAAAGCACTTAATCGTATTAACATTTGCTTGAAATATGCTGCGGCTCTTGGTTTAGATGTTGATCTACAGGCTTGTATGAAGGCACGCGCTCTTTTAGGAAAACCACGTGCGACATCAACAAATATTCCTGCTATGCCATGGCAAGAGGTTCCGGCATTTTATCAAAGCTTGGATGATAAGATCCTTTCAAATTTAGCACTGAAGTTATTGATTTTGACAGGAGCACGGTCATATCCATTGCGCTATTTGCGCCTTGAACAAATTGACAAAAATATATGGACGATACCAAAAGAAAACATGAAAGGTATTGTAGGGAAAGTTTCAGACTTTCGTGTGCCACTAAGTGATGAAGCTTTGAGAGTTATTGAAAAAACTCTCCCCTTTGAAAAGGATGGTTTTCTCTTTTCTGGTCTTAAAGGCAAACCGATTTCGGATGCTACCATGGCAAAGTATATGACAGTTTGTGGTTTGACTTATCGTCCCCATGGTTTTCGTTCAAGCTTACGGGATTGGATAGCAGAGACAACGTCAACACCATTTGAGATTGCCGAAACTGTTCTTGCACATACAGTTGGGAGTTCAGTGACGAAAGCCTACATGCGAACGGATTTTTTAGAACAGCGACATGTTCTCTTGGAACAGTGGGCTTCATTTATAACAGGATAGAATTTTTACAATTACCTCTACAGTGTTTTTAGCTATTTTGAGGAGAAATTTGATATGTCACAATTCTGTGAAAATAACAGTTTTAAATGTGTAAAGCTATTATTGATAGCCTCCATGAGACGAGCAAAATTAAGAATCCATTTTCTAAAGAATTTCGCGCGTCTCAGAGTATGTTTAGAGTCGGATATTTGGTTTTTGTGTAAAAATACTTGCCAACGCATCCATGAGGCGTGAAAAATCAAGCGCTAATAAGAGTATAATGAGTACAATCCATTTCGTATAACGTGACATCACTTTTACACTTTTATAGGTCATGATCATTTCCTGAAGGATTTCTTTTTCTGCTTCTGTAAGTTCTGTATCGTCTTTTGTTCTTTTTCTAGCCATGTTTCCACCCACACAAGTGTTCGCCCTGTTTATTGTGCTTTAAGATCTCTCTTGCTAAGTTTGAACTGATGGCGTTCAGATCTTGTTTGTTTAAATAAATAGGTAGCCAACCAACACAAGAAGAAGCATATTTATTTGTCGCGCAACCAGTCAGAGAGAGCAGCACGCACATCAGCATCACTTTTTTGATTAATTTCATTTTCCACCTCCAGTCGTGTTGTTGCTGCTTTTAAAGCCTGTTCAGTTTGCTTTTGCTGTTCTGCTTTTTTCCCAAGAGTAAAAGCTCTTGCTAAAGCGATAAAAAAAGCGGCTAAAGCCGCACCTGTTAGCATCAAATTTCTTTTCATCCATAAGATCATAGACGGTGCTCCTGAAAGCGTTTAGCAACAAAGAAAATACCAGCACATGCGGCTAAAACCATAATGGCGGCTAGTGCCCATTGGATGGGACCATTGCCTGCTAACAAGCCACCAAGACCTGAGAAAGAGCCAATGATTGGTGCAAGGGCTTCTGCTTTGAAAATTCCCGTTGGGGATTGCGTTTCGACTGTTTGATAATTGGAGGAAACATAAGCCCCTTTCGCCCATAGCCCTGCTTCTGCTGCACGTCGGTGTGCGAGACCTTGAAGACACTTACCACTTGCTTTGGTCCATTTTTGTAGCTCTGCAGGAACTGCTTCATATTCACCACTATTAAGCTTTTTTAACAGTGTAGAGTTACAAAAAGCTGTTGTACCTACATTATAACAAAAAGATACTAATGCCGCGAATTGTTCATCCGTTAATGAAACTGTAACAGCGCGTTCAACGACATTTTCAAATTGCCTTAAGTCTTGGCAAAGAAGTTCTTCTGCTTGCTTTTCCGTGACTGTCATACCTTTGTGAACAAAAGGTTTTCCAGCACTGTTTGTATGTCCATAACCGATTGTCCACACACCAATGGCATCTTTATAGGCATTCAAACGCAAGCCTTCCCATTGTTTTATGAGTGCTAGTCCTTCTGATGATATTTTTCGCATATGTTGCTCCATAAAAAAAATCCCCACACAAGGCGGGGATGCGTGAATATTAAAAATGAACTTCTTTCTCTCTTGACAAACGTTCGTTTATAAACGAATGTACATCATGTTTGAAATACATCACTACCTTACCTCTGATGGCAAAGACTTGATAGCTGATTGGTTGCGAAAGCTCCGTGATATGCAGGCTAAAACTGCAATTATTCGCCGCCTTAATCGTTTAGAGCAGGGAAACTTTGGCGATTTCAAGCCGCTTCGTGATGGTGTTCATGAATTGCGTATTAATGTTGGTCCTGGCTACCGGTTTATTATGCCCAATCTGGAAAGACCGTATTGTTGCTATTATGCGGTGGCACCAAAAAAACACAAGAGACTGATATTACTCGCGCATGTGCTTGCTGGCGTGATTGGCAAAACCGTGAAGATTAAAGGAGTGCAAAAATGAAAGACCGTAACCATGATGATGCAATGGCAGAAATATTCCGTGATGACCCTGAGTTGGCAGCAGCTACCCTTGATGCTATCCTAGCAGATGGTGATCAGGGTGAGCTGCTTGTAACTCTACGCCAAATGGCCAAAGCTTATGGTGGTGTTCAAGCTGTAGCTAAAGCAGCCAACTTGAATCCAACACAACTTTACCGTACACTTTCAGAACAAGGCAATCCAGAGTTCCGCAGCTTGAATGCTTTATTGCGTACCATGGGGTTTCGTTTGGCAATACAGCCTCTTGAACGACCAGTTCCGCACGTTTAATCTCTATGTTGAGTGTATTGAGCATCTTCCTAAAAAACAGTGTTTTGCGGCAAAATATTTATATATCTTCTTTATCCATATGGATAACGCCATCGCCTTCATCGCATGCGTCTGGTGGGGCGTTTGGATCAAGGGTATCATCTTTGTCTGGTGTTGTGTTTGCAACGTTTTCAGCCGCATCTTCTTGTGATGCATCAAAAAGTTCGCACTCTATTTTTGTGGTGTAACCGCCCGTTTTATCAAGTTTGTGTTTGACACTTTTGATGCGCCATTCTGCTGGTATATAGGGGCGAAAAGGCGGCTCCTGAACAAGCTTTGCTTCTGCTTGCACAAAGGGATCACCACCAATATCACATGAGAAAGAAGATTTACCGCGTGATGACCTATTGCGATAAGCGGCAATGGCCGCAACAGCTTCTGCTTGATTATGGTAGGTGTATTTGAGTTCATGAAACGGCGGGTTACCAGATTTTACTTCTTTTTTTTCACTACTGCGTAAATCATAATAGGTTGCGATAACACCACCTTTTTTCTCTTTTCTTCCTCTTCTTTCTCAGCTGTTGTTTCTGCTTTTTCCGTTTCAGATGATGATGGTGCTGCTCTGTCACTTTCATCCATATGGATGAAGTTTTCATCATCATCAATCTCTTCTGGGGCTCGTGCATTTGCTGCGGCTTTTTGGTCGTTCCCCACATCCGTTTCTAAGCCATTGGCTGCACCAGCTTCATCCCGTGCGCTGTATTTAAAATCCCAAGAGGTACAGTGTTTTTCATGGATTACAACAATAGGGAGTGTTTCACCGGTAATGGTTTTACCTTCACCACGTTTGGCAAGTACAAGCTTGCCATCAACAGGTTTTGCCACCGCATCATATTCTCCTGCAAGACGTGCGGCAAAAGCCATATCGCTTTCGGCTGTTTGATCAATATGACGCACAACAATTTTTGCAAGAGCAGGATCAACTTTGGGGGTATAGCCATTACGCTGCGCTATCTCTTGAACAATACTGCCAAGGGTTTTCTGGTGATAGGATTGGCTTTTAGGTGTTCGGTAGGATGTATTCATTGACGCGGCGCGCCCTGTAACGTTTAAGCTTTGTGGTGGGCTGCTAACAGAGATTTCATCAATCAAATAGGCTCCCATATCGCGGTTTTTGCCGCCTTCATAGCCAAGTGTTATGGAAATAACCGTTCCGATAAGAGGAATGTCTAAAAAGCCATTATCACTGTCACGTGCGCGGTCATCAAGTTCTATGGTGATACGGTCGCTTTTGTCTTCTGCTTCATCGGTAATTTCAATCGACAAAACATAGTCCATGAGGCTTCTTGTAATGTCTTCTCCATTTGCCAGAATCGTGCAAAAAGGTTTCATTTCTTGCTACCCCAAAGTCTGATTACTGGTGTAGCTTTAGGATAAGGCAAAGAAGGCAAAACAATTGTGATACCTGCTTTTAAAATGGGTCCATAGTCTGCAAGCCCAAAATTCGCCGCATAGACGCGTTCAACAGCAAGTGCTTGTTGACCTTTGGCATAATATCTCCAGCAAATGGCATCCACCATATCGCCCTCTTTGGTTCTGTAAAGATCACTCATTGGTCTTCCCCATATTCTCTCAATTTTATCGTAAATTCTTGTTTTTTGGGGGTGCCGTTATGATGAAAAACGCTTTGTTTTTCCTCCACGGAAAGAATGACAAATTTTCCTAAAATCCTTCCATGACCTGTTACAAGGATGTGAGGTCCCTCATGTGCCATTTGCCGCAAATATTCGATCTGCCTGTGACCGCCTTTAAAATCTGGATAAATCACGCCTGCTAAAGAAAATTCCGCATTTGCAACAGCTGGCAATTGAAGAGCCGCCTTTCGCCCCAATCGCCCTTGCTCCACCCATGGAACACCATAAGACATATCAAGTGTTTGATAAGCTGCTGTTTCAATGGAAAAGATAAAACCACCCAAAGCTAACATCATGGTATTTAATCCGAAAGGCTAGAGGCTATGGCTAAACGTTGCTGTTTTGCATAGCGTTCAAGTGCTTGATTGACAGCGTCTCTGATTTCGTCCTTGAGACCATTTGGTACTGAAATATTGAGATTTGTAATGGTTACACGGGCGTCTACTTCAACGGGTTTATGAACCGTAATGGGCTTTGGAGCTTTAAAGGCAGCCACTTTTGCATTTGGAGCCTCCAGATGTCTTGTTTCGACTGCTCCTGTATTGAAACCGCTCTTGCCTTTTCCAGAGGGGAGAGAGGGAACAATTGCTGTGCCAACCATTTTTTTTGCCCGAGCATTGGTTTCCTCGGTAAAGGTTTTAATCGTTTGGGTTGAAGTTTTATTGATTGTAGCCTTAAATTCTGACTTTTTTCCTCCCCAGCCAGGTATCCAGCTGGTTAATGTGCTTATCATGCCGCTAAACCATTCGGACAGGGCTTGCCACTGGCTTTTGATCCCCTCCCAAAGCCCGTTAATCAGATTGGCTCCTGCTTCCATGAGATTGACCCCAAACAGCCAATCAATTAATGCATTGATTTTTTTTGCAATCCAAGAGAGCGGTGAAAAGTTTTTAAAGAGTGTAAAGAGGTTACTGAAAATGTTACTGCATAAGTTGGCAAAAGAATTCCACAAGTTGCTTATGAAGCTTACTACCGTATCCCAATTTTTGTAGAGCAAATATCCAGCTCCAACAAGTGCTGCTATGCCGCCAATGATCCAGCCAACAGGTGTGGTCATGATTGCGATACCAAGCGATATAAAAGCAGAACCAACGGCAGCTATTGCTGGAATGAGTGAAGCTATAAGAGTTACAGCAAGTCTGGCAACTGCAGAAGCCGCCGAGACTAATGCCGACAGCAGCGCTCTTGTAAGAGTTTTAACAAGCCCCATAAAAGCTTTATCCGCCGCGATTATTTTTGAAAGGAGGGATTTTCCAAGTCTTGCAGCAAGCCCCATAAATGCCGAACAAACTGAGCCTACTGCTGCAAGCAGTGGTCCTACAAGAGTGACAGTAATTCTCATAAAAGCTACACTAACCACGGTTAAGGATGCAATCAACCAGCCATTGATTTTGTTCCAGTTTTTGTAGAGTAGATATCCAGCCCCCACAAGTGCTGCAATACCGCCAATGAGCCAACCGATAGGCGTGGTCATAAGAGTATAGCCCAGTGTGACAAACGCTGCTCCCGCTGCGGCTAATGCGGCAATGAGTGGACCAAAAATAAACGAACCAAGTGCTACAAGTCCCACCTTAAAGAGGGTTATTTCACCGATTAGCGGCTCCATCCAGCGAAACCAGCTTTTAATCCTCTCTGTGAGATCAGTGATGCCTCTTCTCAAATCAGAAGTAGGATTAAACAAATCCTTCAAGACTTTTTTTAAGGTTTTTGCCCATCCAGCAACGGTTGTCTGAATGAGGTCGCGGTTTTCATCAATCAATTTTGAAAAAGCATCAATCATATCATTGATGACGGGCATAAAACGCGCCCCAATAAAACTGGTAATGCCCCCTATTTTTTTCTTAAAGGCACCAAGCTTATCACTTAAATCTGCTGCATAACGTGCAACATCAGCACCTATCAGCCATTTTCCTTTCCTAGCCTTTGCAAAGAGTTCTTTGATGGGCGCCATGCCTTGCGCAAGCATGGCTGCCATTTCCTTGCCATCTCCACCAAACAGCAGAGCAGCAATGTGTTGTCTTTGCGCTTGATTTTTCATCTTACTCATCTTGTCGGTAATTTCTTCTAACAAGACAGAGTTTGATTTCAGTTTTCCCGAGGCGTTTTTGACAGAAATACCAAGCGCTTCAAAGCCCATAATGCCTCTTTTTTGCCCAGCAAAAGCTTGCGCAGAACGTCTATTTAAAGTTGCTAAGGATTGTTGAAAGAGTTCGGCAGAATATCCTGAATTATCCGCTGCATCCC
>NZ_LR736324.1:0-7675 GCF_902652675.1 Bartonella refiksaydamii | reverse complement strand
GCACATCAACATCACTTTTCTGATTAATTTCATTTTCAACCTCAAGCCGTGTCATAGCTGTCTTTAACGCATTTTCTGTTTGCTTATGCCATTCGCTTTTCTTGCCAAGGTGAAAGGCTTTCGCTAAAGCCATAAAAAAAACGGCTAAAGCCGCTGTAAACATGAGAAAATATTTCTTAAACCAAAAAATCACAAGCGTTGCTCCCTAAATCGCTTGGCTACAAACACTATGCCTGTACATGCCGCTAAAACCATTATTCCTGCTAATGCCCATTGGATGGCACCATTGCTCGCCAACAAACCTCCAAGACCTGAACAAGAGCCTATAATATGAAGATGGCACAAAAGAGTCTAAAAAGTTTGATGGCGGACAGTGTTATACAATATCGGAAAAGGCAGATTTTAGGACCAAGGCACAAGTGAAAGCATAAACTTACGACGGTGGTGTTCCTAAAAGCGTTCTGAATTACGAACCGCTCATAGACAAAACAACAAAAACATAAAAAACTATCGAAAAATGCTTGATAATGTTAGATATGTATAGATCAGATACATGTGGAGATATCGAATATCTAACAAATGCCTTAAATTGACAGCAGATAGATTGTCGATACAATCTTTTTTCGCACATTAAAGACGTTGACTCATTATACACGCGCGTAGCATATAGTATCTCTCTCGGGGGTGGCTATGCCCAAATACCCTTTTGAGAGGAGCATAGCAATAACTATCGATTGTGTTTATTTGTACCAAGCACCTTTTAGAAATGTTATTAACAAATCTCTAATCGATAGGAGTTCACAATGAACACTCTCATAGAAATTACAGAACAAACTATAGAACAAGCAATTATTCAAACAGTAAATGCATGTGAATTACATACATTTTGGGGAATAAAAAACGTGTTTTGCTACTTGGATTACAGATCGTATTAATCATTATGAATTTGAAGAAGAAAAAACTTTATAAAAACACAGAATTTACAGTTTACAATATTAGCAAGCACAAAATCTATGGCTATTGCCGCAATTAATTATCACCTTACATGAGACTTGGTAAAAGAGCTCTCAATGGTTGAACACAATGAGAAAAGGCAGCGTTATTTCATTGAGTGCGGAAAAAAACGAAGAAGCTAACCTGTCGATGATAACTGTAATATACGCTTTGACTTACCAAACATTGGGACAAGATTAAGCTGCATCTTTGATTGTGATAACGCCTCCCCTACCAAACACAGTTAGTGCTTGCACCAGTGTTTAAAGCCTAATTGGATAGTTTCGATCAACGATACATCGTTCTTCTGTTTCTTTCTTGCCAAGACGATTAGCCAACTTTCTGTGATATCCGCTTCATTAAAAGCTTTTATCATTGCTAGTTTGAGAGCACTTCATGCATCTACCGTCATCGTTACAAGAGCCTTATACTATTTGTGTTATTGGTAAAGATAGAGCACGCATAAGATAAGCTATGTAATGCGGGTTCTAAAGCTTCCCCTCAATTTTCTCCTGCTGCATTGCTTCTGATACATACAGAAAGGTTACTATAAAATCACCATTCCATTCGGATCAGATTGCAGCTTTACTTGATAAGTATATTCTATACTTCAGCTCCGTTACCTCGAGACATTACATCCCTTTTTATCATACACAACGCTTTATTCTTATTAATCTTTTTTAAAATGAGGGATGTATAAATAAAAATAAGAGCATGAGATTTTCATACTTGCCTCTACAATCTATAACTAACGGAAAAGGACTTCTTTTTGAAGTCCTTTCATGCCATCCCGTAAAGTACATTCCATAATTTTACAGCAAAACTGAGCTAAAATAATATATTCTCTCTCCCTACCAATTAAATATGGAGAATATGGAAGCGTATAAATATCGTCCTAAATTAACATACACTTGCTTCATTTTCTGAAACATTAGCACCACATTTTTCCAAAATGTACCGTGATTCTCTGGAACAGAAAGTATAACAACTTCATTGAATAAAGAGCCAATCTGTTTCCTAGAAAATAAATCCGCACCAGAAATATTATAAGAAGTAATAACAGACTTTTCTCTTTGAATGACTGTACTATCACACGCTTGTACTGTAGAGAAAAAACATAAAACAAAAATACATATAGAAAATATATACCTTATATTCATAGTTTTAATATCACCTTCTTTAATAGAACTAACATAGTAAATTTAACATAACGTTATTATATCAATATAATATAAAATATATTATATTAAAATAAACTATCATATCATTATTAAAGTATTTATATAAAATAAGTTCAGAATGATAATTGTTTATTTCTCTTGTAGAAAAAAACACAAAACTTTGCAACAGAAGAACAATCATCATCACGATTTGTGTTAAAGTGCATTTATCAAATTTTTAGTGATAAGATAATTTTTAAGTTTACAGTTCTTAATAAGAATTTATATAGAATATATAACTATTATCTTTGATATAATAACTTAGATAACATAATATAAGTTTCTTTTATCCTATGAATTACTTCATTAAAGTGACAAAAAAATTAAAAATATGGCTTTATAATGTCATCATCTCCTCTCTATTTTAGCTTCAGAGGTATATGATACAAAACCTCATTCAAAGCAAAAACTACTCTTTCTTTGATGTAATGAGAGGAACAGATTTTTTAATCGCAAGTGCAATAAAAGATGCAATAAATACCTTCACAAATCCACCAAACATAAAACCTGACGAAACTGTTAAAGCTTCTAATAAAGAAACTCTAGTAATATAAGCCATCCACGGTATGCCAAAAGCATAGACAATTCCTATACCACCTACAGTGTTTATCACAAATAATGTTATAAAATTCAATCTCGCCCAAAATAGCTCCACCATAAAACCAATAAAAAATGCAGCAAATGGAAAACTAATCAGATAACCACTCGTAACTCCTGTAAAAACACTGATTCCACCACGACCTCCAGGCAAGAGAGGTAATCCAATCGCAATAAGAACAAGGAAAAGAAGCGATGCTAAGGCCCCTCTTTTGGCCCCAAGTATAGATCCTGCTAACATCGGCCCCATAGATTGAGCTGTAATAGGAACTCCAAGAAGAAAAGGAAGAAAAATCGGAGGGAAAAGACCTAAAACGGCATAAATAGCAGAAAATAAGGCGATATAAGTTAAATCTTTTGTATTCACTAGATAATTCTTTCATTATGAATGATTTTTTTGATCGTTAGATACTTTATCAACAGCATCAGCATTATAACAACGTGCCTCCAATGCTTCAGCAACTTCTTCAGCCATCCTTATGGTTCGTATAATTAGAGGTATTGCAAGAGCTGCAATATTGGTATTAAGCCCGCGGGCTCGCTGTGCTTCACGCACTTCATTAAATTTTTCACTCAAAAGAGGAATAAACCTGATCGCCATAGAGATAACCATACTCACTTTTGATGAATTTATACCAAAGCAACGAAAGGGCTGAAGCCCTCCTTGAATCGAGGCCACCATATCTGAAACTTTTGTTGTGAATGAAATAAGTAATGATAAAGAAAAAAGGATAATAAGACGCAATACGACCTCAACGCCCTCAAGCCAATTAACAAAAATAACTTGAAACAAAAATATAACGACTAAAAAAAATCCTATTGATTTAAACTGCTGAATCACAGTGCTAAAGGGAATTTTGGCAACTCTATATAATAAAGTTTCTAACAATAAAAAAAATACTAAAAATGGTATAGATGAAACCATTAACAGAGTAGTTCCACATAGTGCAAGAAATAACAACTTAATGCTTGGTTGTAGCTTATGAATAAGCGTATCCCTCGGAAGATATAAACCAATCACGACATTCTTCTTATATACTCTTTGATCGCAACAAAAGGCACATCATCAACAACTATCTCGCCCTTCTCAAAAACTAACACTCTATCAAACTTTTTCAAAAACTCCAAATCATGCGATACAACAATCGCTGTTTGTGATAATTCCTCTATAACTTGCGTGACACGACGCTTATTACGCAAATCAAGTAATGTTGTGGGCTCATCAAAAACAATATAATCTGGTCTCATTGCTACTACACTCGAAATAGCAACCAATTGTTTTTGTCCACCACTTAATAAATGAACTGCATGATTTTTAAAGGACTGAAGATCATAACGCTGTAAAATTTCATCCACACGTTTCTTAATTTCATCCTTACTAAGTTTTAAGTTTTTGAGACCAAAAGATAAATCTTCTTCCACCAACGGCAATACAATCTGATTATCAGGATTTTGAAAAACAAATCCTACTTTACGCTTTACTGCTTTTGCATCGCGTTTTGTATCAAGCCCATCAACACTCACAAAACCATTTGATGGAAGTTGTAATCCATTAATAAGACGGACAAATGTGCTCTTTCCAGAACCATTTGCTCCAATAACTGCGATTCGTCTTTCAGTAAGCTGTAAAGTAATATCTCTTAGAACACACAAATCACCAAAGACTTGTGTCACCTTATCAAAATTTATGATCCCCAAGATTTATTCCCATCAATCCCTTTTATTACCTTGTCTACCACTATCACTGATCTTATAGCCCAAAAGCAAAAATAAGCACCATAGAGGAATGATAATAACCGCCAAACTCATATCAGACATCTGCACTGGGATATATGACTCAATAAAAGCCGCTTTTATTCCCATCATGTCTAAGAGTTGAGCCATTAATCCATCTTGCCCAAAGCCGCTGATAAACATAATACAAAATAATAAAGCAAGAAAACAAAGGCAAAGATAGTTGGCGTAAGGATATAAACCAAACGCATAAATAAACGATCCTTTTTTGTTTTTATGTGCTTTGCGAAATTTTAAATGAACAATAACAATGATAGCCCAAGTAATGATCGCTGCTGCAGTAGCAAGAGCCATGATCCGCATAAAACTATTATCAGGAATAATAAAATTTACAACGACAATTATCGCAGTACAGAGAGAAGAAAAAAGGATAGCAACATAAGGAACACGAGCAGAGCTAAGTTTACTAAAAATATGCGGTGCATTTTTCTGTATAGCTAAACTATAAAGCATACGACCATTAGAATAAATGCCACTATTATAAACTGAAACAGCAGCCATAATGACCACAAAATTTAAAATATGACCTGCTGCAGGAATTCCTACGGTCTCAAAAATTGTAACAAAGGGACTACCACTTTTCCCGATCATGTTCCATGGGCTTATCATCATGATAACACTGATAGAACCAATATAAAAAATTATAATCCTCCACATAACTTGACGAATAGCCGTTGGAATTGTTTTTTGTGGATTAGCTGCCTCTCCAGCAGCAATACCAACAAGTTCTGTTCCACCAAAAGAAAACATCACTACAGAAGTAGCCAAAATAACCCCTGTTGCCCCATACGGAAAAAAACCGCCATGATTCCAAAGATAGTGAATACTCGCTTGACTACCATTCATTCCAGTAACAATGAGAAAAATCCCGAAAACAATCATGCCAACAACAGCAGTAACTTTGATCAAAGCACAACTAAATTCAAATTCTCCATAAAAACGCACATTAAACAAATTAATTAGTGTCATAACCAAAAGAACAATGATGGATGATTTCCAATGATCAAACGAAATCCAATGATCAAGGTAAAATCCAATCACAGTAAGTTCAGTCATACTCACAAGAACATAAAGAAACCAATAATTCCAACCTGTTATAAAACCGGCAAAGCGTCCCCAATATTTATATGCAAAAAAACTAAAAGCACCTGAAGTCGGTTCTTCTGCAGACATTTCACCAAGCATCCGCATAATAAAATAGATAATAAGCCCCCCAAAAAGATAAGCTAAAATGGTTGAAGGACCAGCTAATTGAATCGCCTCCGTTGCCCCATAAAAAAGACCCGTTCCAATAACACCACCCAAAGCAATCATTTGAATATGGCGATTTTGAAGGCTACGCTTCAATTCATCGTTCTTGCCCTTAAACATCTTCCCTTATTACTCATATTGAATTTAATTTAAATCTTTATCAAGAAAACTAACTATAATTTTTGTGCATCTTTTTTAAAAATCATAAAAAACAAACGCAAACTTATTTTTCTTGTCATAATACAACTCTTTATTTTTCTATACGTTACGCGAATATTATGCAAAAATGATAAGAAGAAATATGCTCCGTCCTTTACTTAAATTAATGGATTTCATTTTTGTTACGCTGACAATTATAGTGTCAGTCATTGATAGCGCAAACTCTGTAAGTACATCACATCGGATGCCCCCCTCAATAAAATTGTTAGTAAATTTTTTGCAAACAAATATCTATAGCTTTAACCAGTCTATACGCAATACCATGCCGTCTTTCCTGTCCTCAACTTGCATTACTCTCACCTATTTACCAATATGGTCTATCTTTGGCGCTTTAGCAATAATATTTTGTCTCTTGGATCATGCCTCCAAAAAGCCTTTTCGCAAAATCTCATATACCCAAAAATACATTTGATATTACGAGGACACCTCTCAAGCCTATAATGCCATATATACCGCCCACTAGAGAACTTCATCCTATAGAGATAGCTGAAGATCATTTGGTTAATAAAAACAAATTAAAAGCGTCTGATTATGAAATTCACTTTATATGTCTGCTACAAACATCAGAAAAAATCTGAACAGCAAATAACTGCAATTATGCAAAAGATATTGTTGCCCATTGCAACTTATTATATTACACATTACACTTCAATATCTCAAAAAAACTGAGAACTTTAATACAGGCATTAAATGCCTCTATTGATGAGAGGACAATACAACAGCTTCTTAAAAGGAACTTCGTTCTTCTAAATTTGAAAATCGCTGCGCTAAAATATCAATTTTTTTAGATATTTCATCTAAATTTTTCCATTGATCAGTTACCACAGAAGAAAGTTCCTCGATGAGTCTTTCTTGGTACGCTAGCTTTGTTTCCAATTTTATTAACCGATTTTCATCCAACATAGTTCTTACTCCACCTTAAATTTATCAAACCGCCCTCTTACTCCTATTCCTATAAAAATGAGAAATCGCCTCTTATCAATTCTGCTGATTTTGTCTTCATATCATAAAAACCAATGATATTTTTATTCTCTATATAGCTTGTTCAACAATTTTTTCTTTCCCACAAAAAGCATAGATACTTTCATTTTTACAAGAATATCTGAACCAACTTCCATCGCAAAGATGCGTTTTTATATCACTCCAAAATTAAAACATGATCACGAATTGAAAAGATCTATCAGCACTTTATAGCATAAAAATCAAAAACAGCTCCTCACTTCCTAAAGTTCTCCCCTTACTTCAATGACAACTGAAACTTATAAATCATTGAACAAAATGCTTACTTGCTTTTATATATACTTTTGGCTATTACCCTCAAAACAACTTTTGTTCAAATAATGTATAAGCCTTTGCCGTATTAGCTCAGTTGGTAGAGCACATCATTCGTAATGATGGGGTCGCTGGTTCGAATCCGGCATGCGGCACCATTTTATTTCTTTAACATATTTGAATATATAGATTTTTTCTTTGTAGCTGTAGCTTGACGGCGGGTTTTGTATATTTTGCCACTAGGTTTTGTACCAATTTATTTTTTTCAAAGAGCTTTTAAAGGGGTTCTCAAAGGGTCTTCAAAGGTCTTTCAAAGGTTATTTAAAGAC
>NZ_LR736323.1:0-9574 GCF_902652675.1 Bartonella refiksaydamii | reverse complement strand
GGACCTTTCCTTTATCTGCTGCAAGATGTATCTCGCCATCACTTTTCAAGCCTACTGCACCAAGTATGAGATCCCCGTCCTTCGTATGCGCAGAGAACTTGCCACCAGTTTCCACCGTGGTTTTGTCTGTGGCGACTTCGCTCGATTGTTGACGGAATTTATTTTTTTGCTTCGATTTGTCACCTTCTTTGCCCCTAAGGTCTAAGTCATAGCTGCTAAAGTTTTGCACCGAAGTCATGGTGAGGGAGTCACCACTGGTAAAGTCCGCATCACCCTTGACTTTAACCTTAGCCCCATTCACGATGAGAGCACCGTTCGTAACAATGGTAAGTTTCTCACCACTGTTGACTTGGCTCAAACGATGATCACGGCTTTGAGCATCATAATGCCCTTTTTCTAATGTCTCCTTATGTTCGCTCTCCAGCGCCAATGCGCCAATCATGCCTGTGCCACCGATAATCATCGTCATCGGACCGCCACTGGTGAATTCCCCTCCTTCTGCACCAAGATCTCCAAGGGATTGAATGTTTAATTCATGATCAGAAAGGATTTGCGCCTTCTGCCCAGCTCTATCAACAAAACCATTTGCATTCTTGTCACGGATTTTAGCGGTGCTGTTGACAATCGTATTACCCGTCATGGTGATACGATCACCATGAATAACACCAGAAGAATTGGCTAAAAGACCATCACTGGTGAGCTCTACAGCTCCGGTAGCATCCAAAAGCCCACCATCATTGAACAAAGTTTGCGTGGTTTTTATATGGAGTGCATTATCACTAAACACCGCACCGCTATTGGTCAGACGTTCTGCTTCCAAAGTGATGCCATTGCCTTTTAAACGAGCACTGGCGAGACTGCCTTGGTGGGTTTGTGACCCTGATGCCAAATAAACGCGCGGCACCAAGACCTCTTGTCCATCCACAAGGTGAGTTTCAAGCCAAATCATATCCTTTTTGATCCCAGCAATCTGCTGGGGTGTTAATGGCACTCCTAGCTCTAACCCCAAAGGACCTTGCTGCTCCACAGCATTGTCATAGAGCCTTTGCATTTGAGCGTTAGGATCTTCAACATCAAGAAGAGTGCGATTGCCTGTCAGCTCAAAGATTTGCTCATTTACCAGACGATATTCAAAATAAGCATCCCCCAGCCTTTTAAACACGTGCTCAGGCTTATAATTGCCAATCTTTTTTAAGTAATAGTCCGATCCTAAAAATTTACTTGGGTTGATAAAGTCCTGTCGCGTCTCAATTAAAAACGGCACATCCGGTGATTGCGTACCAGAAAGCTCTGTCTTAACAGAGCTAAGCCCATCTTGTATTGGTACTTGTATGGATTCTGCTGCTGGTGTTTGGATGCTTGGTGCAAAAAGCCCTTTATGCCCTGTTAAACCATTGATAATACCATCTAAGCGTTCATTGCTAATCAGCGGTTTTGAGCCATCAAAGTCGTTGATTTTAACATCAGCCAAGCCTTTATCGCCAGAATTTAAGCCAACTTGCTCAACCCCCTCGCGCACCGCATGATTATCAATATATCCCGTAATTTTGGCATCAAGCGTGCCACCCGCTTCAATCGTGCCGTAAACAGCATCATAGGTGCGTTTGGTTGTTTGGGTAAAAGTAGGACCGTCCCATTCATCTGCACCATGAGCTATACACCCTGGATTGGTCCACAGATTACAGTCTTTATGTCTGTAGCGTGTTTCAGTCACAATCTTGGTTGTTTCGATTAAATCACGCCCCTCATTGAGCAGCGTATCCGCCCGCATCACAATGTTGCCATTGGCAGCAATTAAGCTATAGCTATTGCGGATATCTCCGGCATGAACCGTGAGATGACGCCCTGCCAAAATCTGGGCAGCATTATTGGTAAAATGAGGCTGCTGACGAATGATCGTGGTGTCGATATTTTCCTTGATACGTAAATGATCAATATTTTTGACATCTTCCCATTCTCCTCGCACATAACTGTGACCAACCACTTTATCGGTAACCTCAACCCCACCTTCACGCATGTTGGTCAGTGAAGATACATTAAAACGCATATCGCCGGATACAGCTTCTAAAAGCCCCGAACTGTTGATCACATGACCAGCCCGCTCTCTACTTAAACCACGGATGATGAGATTGTCTTCGGCAATGATATCGCCATGCTGATTGAGGAAAGAGCCATCCAAGGAAAGCGTTGCGGATTTCTTAGCGTAAATCAGACCGCTATTGCTCATATCCCCCGTTACATTGAGCTCAACCCCATCACCGCTTGAGCCAAGAATGCCCGCATTGTCCAAAACATCGGCTGTTAAAACAAAAGCGCCACCACTTTTGAGAACACCGCCTTCACCATTTAAAACCAGAGCGACTTGCTCCAATGACGGATCATGCTTTGCTGCCACAAGCCTAAAGTCGCCATTGGATAAAAGCTGACCGGTGTTTGCTAAAGAACCAAGCTTCGCATCAACAACACTCCCCATCATGATGCCGTAATTGCTTAAAACACCGTTGCTGTTGAGAGTAAGCGCCCCACCTTGTGCCTCAACACGCCCCGCTTGGGTGAAGGTATCCGCTGTAAGGGACACATCATAGGCAGCAATCTCGCTTGGTGTGCCCATCATCAATGTACCATCACTAGAAAGCTCCACCCGCGCTTTTGAAACAATGCGTCCTATTTGGTTGAGATTTTTTTGCGCATGCACAGTGATTGCGCCATTGCTTTCTATCGCACCACTATTGGTGAAATCACCATGACTTTTGAGGTGAAGATCACCACTCTCAACCTCTATGCGCCCTGTCTGCGTGATATCATCCGCAACAACACTAACTGCTCCTTGTGTGGAGATGAGACTGTCAATATTTTCAAAAGCACCAACATCAATGCGCAAACCACCACGTGCTAAGATGTATGCTGCCTCTTCATTGGGCTTGCTCTCCTGTTTCTCCTTCAACGCTGCATCCTGTTGGCCTAAATTTGCTGCCCCATCGCCCTTATTGCTTAAAGACGCAGCCACAAGCTTCATTTCGCCCGTAACAACACTGAGAACACCCGCTTCATTGACCACATGCCCAGCACGTTCTTTCTCAAGTCCGCCTATAGTCAAACTGTCTTCGGCAATGATCTTGCCATGCTTGTTGGTAAGAGCACCATCTAGGGACAATGCCGCAGATTTCTTGGCATAAATAAGCCCGCTATTGCTTATATCCCCTGCCACATTAAGCGCAACGCTCTCACCACTAGAACCAAGTGCACCCGCATTGTGTAATTGCCCTGCGATCACAACAAAAACACCACCACTCTGAAGCAGAGCGTCAGACGCATTCTCAAGAAAAGCTTGTTGGGAGGAAGCTTGTTGACTATTCGCTCCCCCTTGTGCGTTCAGCATCAGATGCAAATCATGGATTGCAATAAGCGTGCCTTGGTTTGTAAGGGCACTGGCATGCGCATTGATGCTCTCACCACGCATTATGCCGTTATTTATGACCCCATCACGCACTTGAAAGCTTAAAGTTCCACCTTGTGCTTCTATAGTCCCCGCTTGGGTTAGCGCACCCGCGCTCAAGCCCACATCATGACCTAAAAGCGTACTGTTCGTGCTGGTTGTAACCATGCCCAAAGCTGTCACGGCAACCTTCTGCACACCGATAATATCACCCTTGTGATTGAGGGCACCATGGGCATCCAGCGTTACCTCCCCATTGGACAAAACAATGCCTTCTTGGAAAAGATCACCGCTACGTGCATAAAGGTCTATTTTTTGTTCTGCGACTAAATTGGCGCGTGATCTAAGCTGTGCTGCTTCCACCAAAAGAGAGCCGCCGGCACTATAGTGTCCAGCCCCTATGGTGAGGGCACCATCGGCTTTCACAATAACATTCCCCTTGGCTCCAATATGGTTGTTTAAAGCACTGATTTGATTGGTTTTAATCGTCAGATCGCCAAGGGAAGAGACCCCAGCCTGATCATTGTCTTGCGCACGGCTTAAATCAATTGTTGCTGCTTGGATCTCTAAAAGATCGCTCGCTGCTATCCGCCCCTCTCCCGCCTCAAGCTTCGTTGCCTGTAAATGCAAAGAACCCATAGTACTTTGTGTGCCATCACTGCCTATACCACTCGCCAATAGCGCATCACGCTCAAGTTTGATCGTATTGGCGTTCACTGTAACAACATCACCTGCAGCAACGCGTGCATGCTCTGCAAGTTCAACATTGTTCAAAGCCTTCAGTTCAACTGCTTTTTCTGAAAAAAGGAGATCTTTCACATGCACACTGTCGTGATGAGAGTGAACCTTTACCGCTCCTTTGGCACGTGCTTTGGCAAGCACAAGTTTGCCATCACTTGTCAATCTCATAGCGCCTGCATTGGCAACCATGTTCCCATGCATTTTAACACCAGAACCTTTATCGTTGGCAAGAACGCGGATCTGACCCGCATACATTCCGCCAAACTCGCTGGAATCAATCGCAAATTCCGGTTCTTTGCCATCAGAGCCTAGCGATGTTGTTTCTCGTTTGTGATAATCAAAATGATTATGCCCCGCGATAACAGCCAGCTCTCCTTTGACCTGTATGGGACCTGATACACTGATCTTGCGCGAAACAAGATCAAAAATATCTAATGAACTCCCATCAGCACCATGAGACCCAATGGTGATGTTGCCACCTTCAACGCGAAAACCGCTTAAAGCCCCATCGGCTCCAATAATTGGCTGTCCACTCGACAAGGTCACCCGCGGTGTATTAATAAAGCCGCAACCGTTACAAGTAATCCCATTGGGATTGGCAATAATAACATCAGCCGTTTGCCCGTGTACTTCGCTCACACCTTCAAGACGCGAGCGGCTGGCACTCACCACTTCATTAAGAATAACCTTTGCTGCACCGCTATAACGCAAATTGCCATTACCAGGCACCAATCCCCCAAGCTGTGAAGGCGAAACCTCCTTGGTAGAATTGTTTAAAATCACGCCATGGGTATCAACATTGAAATTGTCATATTTGTTATGAGAAAGACCTTGTCCATTGGGGCGGACAATATCAATTAACGGCACACCATTTCCTGCTACTCCCACCGTGGGGCGAAAAATAGAACCCACCCCTTCTGCCGCTTTAATTCCTTGGCTTTCTTGTACAACAGGGCTTTGTGCCCTAATCGCTTGCGCTTGCACTAACAGAGGTTGAAAAGCCAAGCAAAAGCTTAAAACCAGTGAAATTCCCTTGTGCGCCCCTTGTTGCAAAATACCAAGAGCGCGCTGCACTAGCTTGTATCCATATCCCAATTTATGCTTTTGATTTTTCAAGCCCCGCATCTTTGCCTCCTTATAAATCTTCTCTCTCTTTGTAAAAAAATAACCCCAAATGGGTGTAAATAGCTGAGTGATCATCTAACCGCCTCTGTACTTTAAAATCTTAACAAAGCTCGCATTTGAAAAACGCCCGTTGTGTTGTCCTTCTCTCTTTGTGTCGATTGGGTTAAAATATTCGAATAAGACACATCAACATCCAAAATCTCTCCGGTTGCATGAAAACCCACGGTTGCCCCAACGAGGCTACCACCAAAACTGTTTTTGCTTACATCATTGGCCACTGCCCCCAGATCAAGCGCCATATAAGGGGCAAATTGGCTCATAAATTTACGCCCAACGCTCGAAGAAAAACCTGGAAACAACAGCGACAATTCATTGCGCCAAAACACCCCATTATTGCCGTAATAAATCGCCTCACGCACCCCGCGCACAGATGAACTACCACCAAGCGACATTTGCTCTGAACTAAACAAAGTATCAGGCGACAATTGTCCTGAGAACAAAGTGTTATAACGGAAATTATACTGGTGAAACGAAATGGGACGCATATAGTTTAGGGAAAAAGACAATTTGGAAAATTGCCCTTTGGGTGCATTTTTTGTCGAAGTTTCTTGCTCTTTATCGTCATAAGCGCCAAGAATTGCCAATCCCTTATGAAACCCTATATGCGCGCTTAATTCTCCTCCAAGCCACTTACGCGAATGATCAAGCTCAAAGGTTGCAATAGCCAATTTACGGCTGGAAACATCAACTCTACTGCCCATAATAAAATTATCAGAATATTTCCATGTCAACCGTCCTGTAAGCCACGTCTTGCCCTCTTGATCACGGTCAATAACCCGTGAAATCCACGGTGTAAGCGATAAAGACTTCCCCGATGTCATAATGTCAGAAAATATTCCCTTAACACTCGAATGATATTGGCTCCAAATACCATCCAAACCCGCTGTCCAATAACCATAGGGAATGGAAAATGAACCCGTTACCGTATCACTATTGGGACGCTTTTTGGAGAAGTGATACGGTCCGCCATCCATGGAGCGCTGATAGCTGAACGACCATTGATCATTGATCCTTAACAGATCATCAAAAGAAAAGCTCAAGCGCGTTTGGTAAAGCCCTGTTGCTTTAGCGCCAAGATTATCGCTGGAAAGCGTGATAAGCCAAGGCTTCTGTTTGTCAATGTGAAGATCAAGAATAGAGCCACCAGGAGTTCCTCCAGCACCAAGGCTAATAGTTGCTTGGCGAGAAAAAAGCCTATTGATTTGATCAAGCCCTTGCTCTATCTGGCGCAAGTTGGTTGGTTTTCCAATCAGATCTGGAAAAGCCGTGACGATTTCTCCTTGAGATTTCCTTCCAACTTTATGCCCATCGAGGGTAATAGCTTCCATCACACCTTCAACAACAACAATCTTGAGATGACCGCCACTTAAATCTTGCTCGGGCAAATAAGCCCGCACCGCAATATAACCGCGCTTCATATAAAGCTTGGTCACCGCTTTAAGCACTTGGTTGATTTCGGCAATACCCAAACACCGCTCTTCCCAAAGAGAAAGGGCCTCATGAAGGTCGGTGTGAGAAATTAACTGAGCACCAACAAGTTCAATGCTTTTGATCGGTAAACAGGTTTTCTCTGTTGAAACACCATCAGAAGCTCTAGAGCCATCATCGGGTAAAGATATCCTACGCGTTTCTCTCCTACGATGTAATTGTTGAAAATGCTGTTCTTGTGTTTGTTGTCGTTGTATCCTCTCGGATTGATCAATCGCTTGATCATGAATGCTTTGCGCAAAACTCGGCAACGAGAAAAGGCACAAAAAAGCCGTGGCATACACAAAGGAAAATAAAAAACGGCGCATTCATTGTGCCCCCTCAAAGTGAGCAACAAAATGAACCATATCATCAGCGTCACAGAAACAATCGCTAATCGCGTAACAATTTTTTAACTTTTTGATGAGAATAATGCTGCTAAAATCTAAGAGAAAAGCATAAACTATAGCATATATATTTGCTTTATTGTCGGTGCGAACCATATCATTCCCCCTGCTTTTGAAAATTTTACAATGATACTGTTAAACGACAATCATACACTCTATACGCTTCTTAATTTAAGGTGCTATATGTAATATAATTTTGAGCTTCAAGTAAAGCCTTTTATTCACAGAATATATCTAATTTATTGGAACTGTTACATATTAGAGACAACAAGAGCCTATCCATTATTATCGCCTGATAAGAAAAATAGCATGAAAATAGCTTATTTACTAAAATAAGCAAAAAACGCGATAATAGTACAGATATAGGTTTAAGAAGTGCCTCTCTGCTTACTTACTAAAACCATAACAAGAGATGATATCTTTTATTATGGTTATGGTCCACTTCATTCAGAGTATCGCACTCGTTATGCTGATAACCTTTCTAAAGAGTTGCCTCGCATCCCTTGTATAAAGAGTGCCGAGGATTTCTGGTCATTTGTTAATGCGGAGCGTGAATTGGGTCATTTGCACGTAAACTATGAAGATGTGGAACCTTATCCCGTAACCTTTAAAAAAGGTAATCCAAAACTGACTGATATCTCTAATCCTAAAGAATTCTATTACATGACTGAAATGAAATTCGCAAAAGCAGATAAAGAAAAAGGTATATCCGAAAAGGATAAATCGACTGTTATTTATAACCGTAATATCACAATAACAGACATCCCTCTTGAAGCTTATAACTATATCGTCAATGGCAAGCCCGCTCTTGAATGGATTATGGAGCGTCAATGTGTAAAGACAGATAAAAAGAGTGGCATTGTGAATGATACCAATCACTATGCTGTTGAAACCGTTGGCAACCCTGCCTACCCTCTAGAATTGTTTCAAAGGGTTATTACCGTAAGTTTAGAAACAATGAAAATCGTTAAAAACTTACCAAAATTAGAAATGAGAGAAACCGAATAGACTTATGAGGTTAACACACCTCATAGAGGTCTCTTGTGTATTGGTTTAAACGATAATCTATAAACGCATTATCTTGTAAACTGCTTACATACAATCTTACAAGGAAAGATTTATCATGTGTTATTCTAAAAGATAAGGCTTTGCACTTTTAAACACTCTACTTTGGATTGCTTTTAAAAGACCATATCGTAATCTAAAATGATAGCCTTATAGTTTAAAAATCTCTGTTTAAAGAGATTTTGATAATCTCTATAATTATCAGTTTCTCTTTAGATGTTTTCATAACAAGCTATAAATCACAATTATCCTATTTACATTTCTCTTATGAAAATGAAAAATGATGCCATGACTATAAAGAACATAACAGCTATAGAGCATGCGTAAAAACAGCAGTTTTGAATAAAGCAAAATGCAAATGAAAGCTTTGGTTATAAAGACAATAGCTATAAAAGGCTGTTAAGTTGCAAATGCGTTATAAAAGAAATTAACAGAAATCTTAAAAACCATTTAGTAAAAAAACTTATAGGTTATAAAGATAAAAATACGCATAATAAGAGCGTTTTTAAATATTATAAATGTATAGATTCAAAAAATAACGCAATCGCTTCATAAAGCCCATAATATAGCTTTAAAATCACATAAATATAAAAGAATAAATTAATAAGCATATGACAACATCAATACATAACGTATTAAAAAAACATAAAAATATCAAAAAAGATAAAATATTATTTAACAATAAATACGTATTTTGTTATAAATAATCAAGTGATAGAAATACTTAATGTTAAGCGGATAGGTTACGAAACAGCCTCTCCCATGCCTTTTAAGATACTGACTTTCTTTTATGCTTTTGTTAGTATATGAGAATTTTGTCGGGTGTGGTTATGCCATACAATACCCTTTCGAGGGAAAAGCATACAGCGGACTTAACACCGTGTTTCTAGCGCCCGGCGCCCTTATGGGCTGTCAATAGAAACTTTTATTATGTTAAGAAAGAATTTAAAATGAAAAATTCTATAATAAAAAATTCCCAAAATACAATTTCCTCCAATATTGCAAATGAAACCACATCTGTTAATCAACAAGAGCCTGCAAAAAAAGGTAGCAATATCAGCTTGATTAAGACGATTTGCCTCATGATCGATTTCGCCATCAAAATA
Source organism: Bartonella refiksaydamii (assembly GCF_902652675.1). Taxonomy (NCBI): domain Bacteria; kingdom Pseudomonadati; phylum Pseudomonadota; class Alphaproteobacteria; order Hyphomicrobiales; family Bartonellaceae; genus Bartonella; species Bartonella refiksaydamii. The sequence continues at coordinate 167 of NZ_LR736323.1, read as the reverse complement.
GCTAATGGGGCGTGCCGTGCCTAAAATGCCTTTGACATCTTGATTTGAAGGAGACCAAAAAACACCGCCCCTTTGCTTGTCGCGTTTGATAAACATCGCCGCCGCAAAAGGGCTTGCTGGTTTAACACTCCACCCACCCTCACTATTTGCCACCCGCACAAAGGGAT
>NZ_LR736322.1:0-12413 GCF_902652675.1 Bartonella refiksaydamii | reverse complement strand
ATAGTTTTTGAGCGTATCTTTGTTCTCGGATCGTCTTTAAATGTAGAGTCGTTTTGCACGTATCCACTGGATATCTAGGCAACGTTCTTTGAGAGAAAACCGCTTTTTATAGAGTTTATATGCTTTGCTGCCTGCTATATTTTTTTCTTTCCCTTTAATGATAAATCTTTATGAAAGCGGTGCTTCTGTCTATGAAAATAGATCTAGCTTTTGTGAAATGGTATTGTTTTGAAAGTATCGGCTACCATCAGTATTTCTATTTTTTTATTGAAGTTTGTTTTATGATTAATTACGCATTTTTGAAAATTGGTGCGGATTTTTCTATAGTCACTTGGCAAAAGGCTTCTGGATCGCTATAGAACGGCTAGATAATATTATGAATACAATTAAAGGTGTTTAAATGGCTGTAGAACGTACTTTTTCGATGATTAAACCCGATGCAACGCGTCGTAATTTGACAGGGGAAATTACAAAAATGCTTGAAGAAGCGGGGCTGCGTATTGTTGCTTCTAGACGTGTGTGGATGAGTCGACGTGAAGCTGAAAGGTTTTATGCAGTCCATAGGGAACGCCCATTTTTTAGCGAATTGGTTGATTTTATGTCTTCTGGTCCAACAGTTGTACAGGTTTTAGAAGGAGAAAATGCAATAGCTAAAAACCGTGAAGTGATGGGGGCTACAAATCCTATGGATGCACGGGAAGGGACAATTCGTAAAGTCCATGCTTTGTCGATTGGCGAAAATTCTGTTCATGGTTCAGATAGCGCTGAAACTGCAAAAATAGAAATTTCTTTTTGGTTTTCTGAAATGGAAATTGTTGGTTAATAGAAGCACGTATAAAAAAGAGAACCCCAAAACATTTTGTTTCGGGATTCTTCCTATGAGATTATGGATTTCTTTGAAAGCGCTCGTGGAGTTCAGCAGTTTTCATGTAATGACATGTTTTAAGCCTGCACGGAAATAATCCCATCCTGTCCACAACGTAAGGAGAGCAGCAATCCACAGCATAGTGATGCCAAATTCCACTGTGTAAGGGAAAACTTTATTACCAGCCGGTCCCGATAAGAGAAAAACGATGGCTATCATTTGTACAAAAGTTTTCCATTTTGCAAGGCGAGAGACAGGAACACTGACTTTTAATTCAGCTAAGTATTCACGTAATCCTGATACAAGAATTTCTCGACAAAGAATGATAATAGCTGCCCATAATGTCCAGCCAGCAATGGTACTGTCTGCAGCAAGCAAGAGCAAACAGGCAGATACGAGAAGCTTATCTGCAATTGGATCCAACATGCGACCAATATTAGAGGTTTGTTCCCAAATACGAGCAAGGTAACCATCAAGAAAGTCAGTAATAGATGCAACAATAAAAATAGAAACGGCAATCCAACGTGCAATATCGCTTGATTGTAGTCGTCCTTCTAAAAAAAAGCATGCAACAACCATTGGCACCGCGATAATCCGTGCATAAGTGAGAATATTTGGAAAAGAAAAAGTATGATTTTTCATAGAGCCATTTTCAATTCTTTGTAAAATATGATTTATTTGATAAACGTAACAAGGCAAAGATTATGAAACAAGCTTATTTTTTATTAAAATGATTATGAATTTTTTGTGCAATCATAATAGAAATGCCTGTGACTTTTATTAAATCTTCGAGTGAAGCACTGGCGACAGCTTTTGCACTTCCAAAATGATGAAGCAATGCGCGCTTTCTAGTTGGACCGATATTTTCTATTTCATCAAGCGGATTTTTAAACACTGATTTTTTTCGTTTTGCTCTATGCGTTCCAATTGCAAAGCGGTGCGCTTCATCGCGTAGACGTTGCAAAAAATAAAGGATAGGATCACGTGGAGGAAGTGTAAAGGGCATTTTTCCCTTTATAAAAAACCGTTCACGCCCCGCATTACGGTCAGCGCCTTTAGCTATCCCAATAACCGTGATAAAATTATCTAATTTTAATTCGGATAATATTGTATGCACACTGTTTATTTGTCCTTCTCCGCCATCGATTAATATAAGATCAGGCCAAAGAGGAAAAGGCTCATCGTTTTGATTTTTTATGTTATTGCTTCTATTAGGAAAATCATGTTCCTTGATAAGACGTGAAAATCTTCGTTTAATGACTTCTTTCATCATAGCAAAATCGTCACCAGGTGTGATATCTGTCGAACGGATGTTGAACTTACGATATTGATTTTTAACAAATCCCATTTGTCCCGCAACAATCATCGCACCTACTGCATTTGTTCCCATAATATGAGAATTGTCATAGACTTCTACACGGCATGGAGTATGAGGTAGTTGAAATATTTCAGCAAGCCCTTGAAGTAATTTTTTATGTGTAGCTGTTTCGGCAAGCTTGCGTCCAAGTGCTTCATGAGCATTGATATAGGCATGGTTAACAAGGGTTTTGCGTTCACCTTGTTTGGGCAAAGAGAGAAATATTTTGCGATTTGCTTTTAGACTAAACGCCTCTGCAAAAAGCGCCTTTTCTTCAATTGATTCAGATAAAAGAATGAGTTTTGGAAGAGAATTATCATCATAAAATTGGGAGAGGAAACTCGCTAAAATTTCACCACTAGAAAAGGATGGATCTGCTTTAGGAAAATAGGCTCTGTTTCCCCAATTTTGTCCCATGCGAAAAAAGAACACTTGAATGCAGGTTACTCCTCCCCGTTGTGCAATCGCAAATACATCTGCTTCTTTTATCGTTTGAGGATTAATGCCTTGATGGCTTTGTATGTGAGAGAGAGCCGATAAGCGGTCACGATAGGTTGCTGCTTGTTCAAAATCGAGGTTTTCTGCGGCTTTATACATAGCTTGAACCATATAATTTTTAACGTATTGGCTTTTTCCAGAAAGAAAAGCTTTTGCTCCTCTAACGAGCTCTTTATAGTCATTGTCATTGATTTCATGTGTACAGGGAGCAGAACAGCGTTTAATTTGGTAAAGTAAACAGGGGCGTGTACGGTTTTCAAAAACTGAATCGGTACAGGTGCGTAATAAAAAAGCACGTTGTAAAACGTTAATTGTTTGTGTAACTGCACCTGAAGAAGCGAAAGGTCCAAAATAATCGGCTTTTCGTGTTCGGGCACCACGATGTTTGTAAAGTGCAGGTGCTCGATGATCATCAGTAATAATGATATAAGGGAAGCTTTTATCATCACGCAGTAATACATTAAAACGTGGATGCAATCTTTTGATGAGATTAGCTTCTAAAAGCAGTGCTTCTGTTTCTGTGCGAGTAACAACAAATTCCATATGGTATGTAGCACGAATCATACGGGTAATACGGTTGTTATGCCCTTGTTCACGAGCATAGTTTGCAACGCGTTTTTTAAGATTACGTGCTTTTCCAACATAGAGAATATCACCATTTTCATCAACCATACGATAAACCCCCGGCTTATGCGGAAGATGTTTGACAAACTCTTGTATGAGCTTGGTAGCTTTGAATTGCTCTTTAACATTTTCTTGATTGGCTTTATCCCATGTAATATGAGAAAGAAAGGGAAGCTTTTCTCGTTCATTTTGAGGATAAGCTGTGTTTTTTTTCAGGATCATTTAGTTTATCCAAGAATGTTTTATGCTTTTCATATGTGATGTTCTATCCATCAAATGCTACTACTTATGTGCTTGTAATTATTTTTCTATAAATAACACATTATAACATAAACTCATTCGATATTACTTTGCATAAAAAACTTGAAGGCGATCTCTGATGATAATCTACGAGTTAGCCAACTTTATCTATTAAGAATAATAAATCTGTGATGGTGGAAGGCTACATAAAATAGATTTTATTAAAAATCAAATCTGTACTGCTGACTATGCTGTGCATTCAGGGTGATATGGTAAAATCAAAGAATCCAATAGCTTGGTCTGAAAATACCTTTGAGCCACTTAATGCTTTTGATTTTTACGAAAAATATTTTGATTTAAAATGACATAAAGGGAAAGTGTCTAACATAATGGATGTTCTTTCTGGAGCCATTTATGAATCACCCTTGCATTTTTGTCTTGTCCAAGACGGTTGATAAGAAAGGGGCTAAGTTTTTTCATTTCTTCTTCCAAAAGATAGGGGGGGTTGATAAGAATCATACCACTTCCATTCATTGTAGGTGGTATTGAACTTTTTCGAATACGCATTTCGAGTTGTAAAATTTTTGGAATTCCCGTTTGATAAAGTGCGTGAAGAAAATTTTCAATGTCTTTGTCATATTTAACAGGATACCATAAAGCATAAATTCCTCTAGAGAAACGGCGATACGCTTTAATCAATCCTTCAATAAGGCGAGAAAATTCACCAGGTTTTTCAAACGGGGGGTCAACGAGAATAAATCCGCGTTTTTCCTTGGGTGGCAAATGAGCATTTAAAGAAAGCCAACCATCCAAATGCAGAACTTTTGTTTGGTAATCACCGGCAAATTTTTTTGCTAAAATGTGATAATCTTCATCGTGTAATTCAATTGCGATTAGTCGATCTTGTTTACGCAATAATTTACGAATAAGAAAGGGAGAGCCAGGATAGAATATGATTTCTTTTTTCTCCTCGTTGAGCGCATCAATAATATCATACCATGGACAAAGGAGTGCTTTTAAGTTTTCTGGGACAGGAGCTGAAAAAAGCCGTTGGACGCCTTCGCGCCACTCCCCCGTTTTATGTGCTTCTAAAGAGGAGAGATCATAAATACCGATTCCAGCATGCGTGTCTATAACCCGAAAAGCTTTTTCTTTACGTTTAAGATATTCTACAATACGGGTGACAATAATGTGTTTAAAAACATCAGCAAAATTGCCAGCATGGTAAATATGCCGATAATTCATGAGCGGGATTTACCACATGTATGATTGCTTACCAAGTCTTTTTTTTACATAGAACAGCGGCTTTTGTGTTGGCAAAAGTTTTGTTATAGCTTTTAAGAAAGCTAACAAGATGTATAAGCTATCTCAAATAAAATGAGAGCTTATTAATCAATGATAGGCAGAGAAATATCACAATACAGATGAAGCTTCTTTAAGAAAAGAGTTTTCAAGCCTTTTGGATTTTGTTTGGGGAGGTTTGCTATTTTTAATCTATCTGAGTTTATTATAATACGCTAAGCGCGAGAAGAGAAAGGCTAAAAAGTTAGTTTGCAATATAAAAATTGTGTGATTGCCTTTGACTTGAGAAGAAAATATACAGGTAAGATATAGCTATAATTCCTTCAAAGTGAGCATGAACAAATGAAATCAAATTTAAAAGCAGTAAAAGGGAGTGATGGGTAATATTCTTTCACCAGCGCATTTGATTGTCATTTTATTGATTGCCCTTGTACTTTTTGTGCGTGGTAAGGCTTCTGAATTAATGGGCGATGTTACTGAGGGGATTAAAGCTTTTAAAAAGAATATAAAGGAGGAAGAGGACAGCGTCGAGGATAAGCTTGAAATGGCTGATTATTCTAAAACAATTTATGTTAAACCTCAATGATCTGAACCATTATCGGTGAGACGTGCAACGACCCGCAGAAAAGCTTCTTCCTCCTTTAAAGGTGGTAAGACATCTAGGGCTAAAAAACAGTGTGCAAAGTAAAAAAAGACGCGATCATAATTATGCATTATTCTTTTAAATGAGAAAGTTGAGTATAAGCAGTGTTTGGGATTGATGGGCCAGAGTTTCTTGTGATCTTAGTTATTCTCATCATTGTAGTTGAGCTAAAAGATTTACCTAAAATGCTAAGGACAATAGCAAAGGCAGTAGCTTATGTGCGTTCAACAGCAAATAAATTTCGTGACTAGTTTGATGATGCAATGAGACAAGTTGAATTCGATGATTTGAAAAAGCCACTATCGAATATCAATGACTTTAATTTCAGTAAGGAGTTAACAGAGACCTTTAATCCTATTCATAATGCAGAAGGCCACAACCGCGACAATTTTGATATAAAGATAACGCACCATAAATTAGAAAAAGAGAAAAACTTTGAGATGTGGACAGCACAAAGCCAACGAAGATTTAACGGTATCCATAGATTCTCGTAGCTCTGGAAGCATTACTGTAACTTATCAAGATAATATGTCATGACTGTTAAGAAAGTGAGGTTGAGGCCAATACGGCTCCCCTTTTAGAATATTTGATTGAATTTCGTCAGCGAATTATTGCTGTTCTGATCGCATTTTTAATAGCTTTTATGATGTGCTTTCTTGTCAAAGATTATATTTTAAATTTTTTGATATGGCCTTATCAGTGGGCAATGAAAATATCAGGCGGTAATCCTGAGAGTATTCGTTTTGCAATCAATACAAGTATGAGAAACTTTTTTAACGAAGATGAAACTCGCTGCTTTTGGAGCAGCTATTTTGTCGTTTCTCTATACAGCTTTGCAGTTTTATAGCTTTATTGCACTAGGACTTTATAAAAAAGAGCGTATAGCTTTTTTACCATTTCTCATTAGTGTACAGATTTTATTTTGTATTGGAGGGGTATTTGTTTATGCCCTGTTGGCTCCACTAATGCTTTGGTTTAACCTTTCTCAGCAATTTTTTCCGGACGTACATTTAAGAATAGAGTTTATAGTCCGTATCTCTGATTATTTGAGCTTTATGATATCATTTATTTTGATTTTTGGTTTGATTTTTCAATTACCTCTTGTAACCAGTCTTTTAACGAGAGTTTGACTTTTAACTTCTCATGGTTTGGTATCTAAACGAAAGCGGGCTATTCTTCTTTCTTTTATAATTGCGGCGATAATAACTCCCTCGGATTTTTTTATTATGTTTGCAGTAGCCTTACCAACGACAGTTCTTTACGAGCTCTCAATTTTAATTGCTTACTGTATAGAAAAGAGAAAAAAATTCTTTTAAAAGAAGTTTATATCTTGTCTGATAGGAAACGAATAGAAATGATGCAAATGAGGAATTTTGATGCTTGATATTAAGTGGATTCGTGAACATCCTGAGAAATTAGATGCAGCTTTGGCGAAGAGAGGTATTGAGCCGCAATCAGAAAGATTAATAAAACTTGATCTTGAACGCCGGTCGCATGTTGCTAAAGTACAATTGGCACAGGAGCGTCGCAATGCGGCTTCAAAAGAAATAGGGCGGGCTTTAGCAGCATGTGATCAGAAAATGGCTGAAAACCTTCGAGCTGAGGTTGAAGAAATTAAAGCTTTTCTTTCTTCGGCTACAGCAGAAGAAAAGCGTTTAACAGAGCATTTTGAGAAGGCTCTTTCTTCGCTCCCCAATGTTCCATTGGACGATGTTCCAAAGGGTAAAGATGAAAGTGATAATGTTGTTATGCGGCATTTTGGTACGCCTCCGACATTTGATTTTACACCAAAGGAACATTTTGATCTTGGTCAAAATCTCAAGCAGATGGATTTTGAGCGAGCAAGTCGTTTATCAGGGACGCGCTTTACAGTACTTTCAGGAGCATTAGCACGGCTTGAACGCGCATTGGGCCAATTTATGCTTGATGTGCATGTTGATGAGCATGGTTATACAGAGGTTTCGGTGCCTCTTCTTGTTCGTGATGAGATTGTTTACGGAGCGGCTCAGTTGCCAAAATTTGCTGAAGATCTTTTTCGGACGACGGATGGTCGGTGGCTTATTTCTACAGCAGAAGTGCCGTTAACCAATTTGGTAAACAATGAAATTCTTGAGATATCGGATTTGCCACTGCGATTTTCTTCTTTGACCCCCTGTTTTCGTTCAGAGGCGGGGTCCGCAGGTCGTGATACTCGTGGTATGTTGCGTCAACACCAGTTTTTGAAGGTAGAAATGGTATCAATTACTACTGAAGAGCAATCCTTAACGGAACTGGAACGTATGACAGAATGTGCAGAAGATGTGTTAAAACGTCTTGGTTTGCCTTTTCGTACGGTGGTTCTTTCTACGGGTGATATGGGATTTGCTGCACGTAAAACTTATGACATTGAAGTTTGGCTTCCTGGACAAGGATGTTATCGTGAAATTTCCAGTTGTTCAATTTGTGGAGATTTTCAAGGGCGACGCATGAATGCTCGATATCGTAAAGAAGATGATAAAACATTGCACTTCATCCATAGTCTGAATGGTTCTGGTACGGCTATTGGACGTTGTCTTATCGCTATTCTTGAGAATTATCAGCAGGCTGATGGATCAATTATTGTTCCAGATGTTTTACAACCCTATATGAGGGGTATGCGTTGTATTGCTGCTTAATTTTATCAAAGGAAAACTGAATATGCGTTCATTTCTGAAAAATAATGGCATTCAAATGCACGATTTTGTCATTTTAAAAGAAATGATTTGTGCTTACGATAAGAGTACTACTTCATTGGAGATCGAATGATACTATGGGGCAAAAGGGTATTTTACGATTTCGTGAGGAATTGGCTTGCCTTGTGCTGAAAATGCGTAGCAAAGGAATTGATGATGTTCGTTTTTTTGCAGCATTTGAAAAGATTCCGCGTCAACAGTTTGTTGCTTCTCTTTGGCTCAACAGTGCTTATGATAATAAAGTTATTCCCATTGAGTGTGGTGAATATATTGAGCGTTTGGAAGAGCAGCTCTTGATTCTTTCTGCGTTATCGTTGAAAAAAAAGCATCGTGTTTTAGAAATTGGTACAGGGTCTGGTTTTTGTACTGCCCTTATGGCGTGTCTGAGTGGACGTGTGACAACAATTGACCGTTATAAAACACTTGTTGATTTAGCACGGCAAAAATTTCAAACTTTGGGACTTGAAAATATTATTGTGCGGCAAGTTGATGGAAGCTGTACTGTTACAGGTTTGGGGGTATTTGATCGTATTCTTATTTGGCCCTCGCGTTCCGATGAACCAAAGGAATTTTTAGAACTTTTAGCTGAAAATGGGATTCTTATTCAAGCTATAGGACCTGATGAGGGGGTACAAACGGTGAGGCATTATACAAAAATTGGTAGTCAATTTCAGTGCTTAGAAATGTTTCAAGTGCGTTATCAACCCTTTATTAAAGGTCTTGCGGAGATACTTTAATTTTCTAAATTTAAAGTACTACGCAAACTAGATAAATCCATTTTGAGCTTATTGTAAAGATATTTATGAATAAAATATCTAATTTTAACTCTTAGGTAATATTACAAAGCTTTAATAGAGTGAGTTGAGTGTTGATGAGTGAGCAAAACTATGTGTTTAAAAGTTTTGGGTAATATTTTCTGGCATAATTTGCAGAAAATAGCTTTTTTAGCGATGATAATGATTTTTACGGGGTGTAGTTCTGGTATGCAGCGTTTCAATAATATTTTCTCTAATCGTGCGGTATCTACTCGGTTAAATGTGTCCACAACTGCGCTTGCAGATCCGCGAATGCTATCGTACGGTGGCATGATACAAAGTACAGAATTGCCACCTGTAGAGGCAACTGGTGGTTCATTGGCCGATGATAATGCTCCGTATAATTCTCCACAACAGGGCGAGGGGGCTTCTTCTGATGGTCAAATTATGGGGGCTCCGCCGCGAAATCTTGGAACGCTTTCCCGTTCACAAATGGATAATTCTCCTATTCTTCGGCGAAATACTTATATTGTCCAGAGTGGGGATACATTGTTAAGCATTGCGAGGCAAATAGGGATCAGTGTTGAAGCATTAAAATTAGCAAATGGTATAAAAAGTAGTTCCATCTATATCGGGCAGCTCCTTATGATCCCAAGTAGGCGTACGCTAGCAATTTCGAACACCCACAATGATGATTTGGCGACGGCATCAACAACAGAAACTTCATTTCAGTCTCAAGTTACATCTTCCATAAAAGACAAGAAGCCTCTTCCTATATATAGAGCTCCTGTAACAACTCTCCCTTCTGCTAAGATGAATAGTTCAAGTATTGAGAAAAATTCTTCTAGGCAGATGATGCAATCGAGTAACGAAACTGGTTTGTCAGATACGATTATGAGTACTAATAATATTGTTACTCCGCAAGCCACAGGAATTTCTAAAATGCGTTGGCCGGTGCGAGGGCGTTTATTAAGCCAGTTTGGTCAGAAAAAAGGAACAACAACTAATCGAGGAATAGATATTGCTGTGCCGGAAGGTTCATCGGTAAAAGCAGCGGAAAATGGTGTTGTTATCTATGCGAGTGATGGGTTAAAAGAGCTCGGCAATGTTGTTATGATTCGACATGAAAACAATATTATTACTATTTACGGATGTAACAGTAAGCTTATTGTTGAGAAAGGACAAAGGGTACGACGTGGAGATGAGATTGCTAAGTCTGGTGTTTCAGGAAATGTTAAAACTCCGCGTGTTTATTTTGAGGTGCGTAAGAATTCATTACCTGTCAATCCTATCAAGTATCTAGAAAATTAATTCATAATGGCTTTATTTTGAAAATCTGTAGTCTATATGGCTTTAAAATAATCGAATTTATTAAATCAAGAGTATTTTGACGGAAAAAGACACAAGTCTGAGAAGAATGTCTGGATAGGATCATTAGCAGGGAGAGAAAATATTTTGTATCATTTATTTTTCCGATGAGTGAGAATGTCTATATTTAATGATATAAAAATAAATCTGTTCTTAAGAAGTTTTTGTCCGTTGCCTTCTATCTCTTAAAGATTTATTACCTTCCTATAAGGTTGTGATTACATTATGTATTTATCGCTTTGTATGAGAGATCCTCTAGAAAAGCTTTTTTTCTAAGCCAAAGGTTTATTTTAGTTAAAGTAAGAAGTACCTGAAGTTTAATCTATAGGAGATAAAAATGTTTATTACTAACGCTTATGCTCAAGTTGCAGGCGGTGTTTCTAGTGGGACCTCACTTGTTAATTTTGTTCCGTTCATTTTAGTTTTTGCAATTATGTATTTTTTTATAATTCGTCCACAGCGTGCACAAATGAAAAAACGCCAAGAAATGCTTAATGCTGTGCGTCGTGGTGATACAGTTATAACCGGCGGTGGTATTATCGGCAAGATTACGAAAGTTTACGATGAGAGTGGTGAGTTAGAGGTTGAAATTGGTGATGGTATATATATTCGCGTTATCCGTTCAACATTAGCTGATGTTCGCGTTAAAGGTGAACCTATTGCAGAAAAAAAATCAAAATTTAATACTAAAACAAAAACACTACAAAAGCCTAAATCTAAAACTACAACGAAAGAAAATGTGAGTGCATTTAAAGAGAAAAAAGCTGTATCAAAGAAAAATGAATCTTAGAGTATAATTGCAGTTTGTTATGTTTTTTTACAACATATTTTTATAAAAAGTGGGGATTTTGGATAAAGGACAATTTCATTGTAGGGAAAGTATCATAGTCAATAAATGAACATAATATTTTGTTTATTTTCTACAGACTATTAAGTATTTATCTCATTTTTAGGATATTGCTGCAGATTGTCCTATTCTGTGAATGATGTTATCGTTTTTTTGTGTGATGAAGATTTTTTCGAACAAATAGGTTAAGCATAGTTTTTTTAAAGGGATGATCTTTTTCAATAAATGTGGTATTTAACGACAATTTATTGCAAACTTTTCATATATTGATTGTGTTACCAAGGCGGTCTTTTTCATAAAAGATTTTGCGTAGATATTGTGCTATATAGGTTATGATTAGTGTATCAACGTTTATTACAAACCTTTTTCTGACTTTTAAGGGGAGAAGAAAAACGTAATTGTTTTTTAAATGAGGGATGCTTCCTTATGTTTCATGCAATTCAAATCCGTGAAGCACATTTTCCAAGACGTGCACCTATTGATGCTTATGGAAATGGTGGGTTTCGTTTTGCTGATATGTCTCATAGGGGGTCTATTGTTTGTGTACCATCAGGTATTTATGGTATTGATATGGTAGGACCTATTCCCACGCAACAGGATATATCTCGTGTTTTAGAAGAATCATCTGAGATCGAAGTTTTGTTAATAGGTACTGGTGTTGAATTGTTGCGATTACCTGAAGAGTTACGGATGCTTTTATGGAAAAAGCGTATTTCATCAGATACAATGAATACGGGTGCAGCTGTGCGTACATTTAATGTTTTGTTAGCTGAAGATCGTGCAGTTGCTGCATTATTATTTGCGGTAGAATGATGGATTATTTAATACAATAGAATTACATGTTATTGATTCTATAGAGTTTTTGATTGGTTAAAGAGTGAATTTATAATTAGCGTATTTTGTATAAGAGATGGTATACCATTATCCATTTAACCAAAAAGAACTTTGAGTTGTGAGTTTGCTGTGCGTGTTATTGCTGATTGTTTAAAGCTCTGCGGTGATTTCTTTATATCTGCTTAAGTACAATTATTATAAAACAGGCGCTAAAGCTTGTTTTGGTTAGCTTTTTGCCGTTTTGCTCCCACTGAATGTTTCAAGTCCGATAAGATTAATTTTAATAATTTTCGCTAATTTAGGTAGAATAGGAATGTAGTTTGACAGTAGGTTTTATACTAAGTGGGAAGAGGTGGGATTAGGTAGGAA
>NZ_LR736321.1:0-14290 GCF_902652675.1 Bartonella refiksaydamii | reverse complement strand
CAAGCCCATTTCACGGCGCCGACCATGAATGGTATACCGTAAAATCCATTGAGCACCTCCATCTTTACGCTTGTGAAGAAGCAAGCCGGCACCATCATTATATTTGCCAGCTCCCAATGTTGCGACAGCTTTTGCATTAAGACGGTTCATAAGAGCCATTTTTACTCCTTTCTTATACAAATTTGATCCACACACTCATCCCACTTGTTATATGCAAATGAGTGGTTTTGATTGATGCAATATAAACAGGTTTGAAATGAGAGAATCTTACGTTATTCGAGACTCTCATTCAACATACAAAACAGTGAATTATCATTATAAATCAAAGTATTATTCGAATGTGGAGACATTTTCTTCATTTCAAATCTGTTTATGATGAATCAATAAAATAGCTCACTTGCATGTCATAGTGGGATTGGCCTATGGACAAACCCCTTTAAAAAAGCAGTAAATATGCTTCTCATGTTTCGTCTAAATGTGAGAGTAGTTGCAATGTTATGGGTTAGCAAAAAGAATAATGGTGCTGGCTTGATTCTTGCATAAGTGAAAAGGGTGCACAATGGGTAAAAGATTGTTCAGAAGAAAACCCCTTTGTATAGGTGTGTGCTTCTGTTTGTTAGCACAAACCAGCTTTTTTGAGCAAATTATAGGCATGCAAAACATCGCGAAAACGCTCTTCTGAAGAACGATTACCGCCATTGGAATCAGGATGGTGCTTCTTTACCAGTTCTTTATATTTTGTTTTGATATCTTCAGCTGAAGCATTTGCTGGTAATCCCAATGTATCAAAAGCTTTGGCTTCTAAGGGTTTTAATTTTCGTGAAAAACTATTGGTTGAATGACGCTCAGTAAACAGTGTAAGTGGATCGCGCATACGATTTTGGTAGGCAGCTGTACCAGAGCGAATTTGTGCATAATTGGCTGCTGTTTTTTTCGACGTGCTATTGCTAAAATCGGTAGGCCATGTTGGACGATGTCCTGTGAGAGCATCCTTTTGGAATTTTGCAATATCTTTATCGCTAAGACCAGAGAAGTAATTAAAATTTTTATTATAGGCACGTACATGATCAATACAAAAGTATAGATATTGCCCTTCGTGATTTCGACCTGCTGGTGCTTTATGGACTCCTGTTTTTTCACAACCTTCCCATTGACACTGTTGTGCTTCTGATTCAGCTTTTTGCTTTTTGTTGGAGCTGATTCGAATTGAGTCGAATAATTTAGATGTTATTGTCATATCTTTAGGTTTATGCAAAATCGATTGATTTGACAAGAATTGACTTTTGAAAAATTTATTTTCACACTCATTTAGTAATGAAAAAGGTGTATTGCACCGTTCATTTTGTGAAGGAATAAAAAATGTCTACTACAGTCCAGACAACGATTCAGATAAAGCTCCAAGACGCTTTTCATCCACAGAAACTTGAGGTAATTAACGAGAGTCATCTTCATGCGGGGCATCCTCATAATGAGCATGCTTTTGATACTAAAGGAGAAACGCATTTTCGGGTGAAAATTCTGTCTTCTTCTTTTTCTGGTATGACGCGTGTGGAGATACACCGAGCGATTTATCAAGTTTTACAGAAAGAATTAGCAACCTGTATTCATGCTTTGGCACTTGAGGTTGCATCTGTTTAATTTCTCTTGTTGTTCAAAACTTTTTCAAGAACGGGGGTGCGCTTTTCGATAAATTTTAAGCAAGTAGTCTGTATCAACATGGGTATAGGCTTGTGTGGTCGAGAGACAGGCATGTCCTAGAAGTTCTTGAATAGTGCGCAAATCTCCTCCCCGTGACAAAAGATGTGAGGCAAAAGAATGGCGTAGTGTATGGGGGGTAGCCGTTTCTGGTAAACCAAGGTTCGCGCGTAAATTTCGAACGGCTCGTTGAATAATGGCTGGCTGCAAGATACCACCTCGCGCGCCGCGGAACATTGGTTGATTGTCAACTAAAGGATACGGGCAGCATTTGAGATAATTCTGTACAGTTTCGTAAACGATTTTGATGAGGGGGACAAGACGTGTTTTTTCACCTTTTCCTTTTATAAATAAACTTTTTTTTTGGGGATCAGAAAATTGTTCTGGTGTGAGGCTTAAGGCTTCTGATATCCGCATTCCACAGCCGTAAAGAAGCATTAAAACAGCAGCGTTACGGGCGGTAATCCATGGTTCATTTTCCTGTTGATTTTCTTGTTTGACTATATGGAGTGCTGATTTTATCGTTAAAGGTTTCGGTAGCGATTTTGGTCGTTTTGGAGTTCGCACAAGTTTAGCAGCAGGAACACTGATAATCCCTTGGCGCGATAAGTAGTTAAAAAAAGAGCGCAAACCCGCCATTCCTCTGCTTAAAGAGCGAGCACTTATATTGTGTGTACGGCGATAAGCCAAATAAGCACGCAAGTCCATGGCGCGCAAATTGGTGAGATCATTAAAGGTTGGTTGGTGCCCTAAATGCTGACAGAGAAAAGACAAAAATTGTCGTGTATCACGCTCGTATGCTTTAACTGTTTGTGTGGCCATGCGACGTGTTTGTATAAGACCATCTAACCAGTTTTTTCTTGCCGATAAAACAGCATGGTCAGCTGGAATCAGAAAGACATTTTCATCTTTTCTACCGTCATCTTTTTTAGACATTTCTAGTTGAGGGTCTCTTTCTTTTTAGGTGTATTGTTTTCAGAGTTGCTAATCTTTTTTTGCGATTGTTCTTCATGGTTTGTGAGGCGCTTTTCACCTTTTAGAGAGAGTATTTTTAAAAGATTATGCGTTGACATAAGATGTGCAAAAATCAATCCTAAAAAGCCATTTTTATGGAGTTTGGCAAGTTGGTTTGCAGAGAGTTTATTCAGTTTTTCTTCATCAACAACCCAAAAATGTTCCAATTGTGCTGAAAGACCTTTGTCGTTTTTCACATTAATTGATTTTTCGCTTAGAAGGTCCATCTCTACAAGGGCATCGATAAATTCAGAAGTTTTTTCCATAGCGATTTTAAAGCTTTCAAGAAATTGAATACGCTCTTCCATAAAGGGTGAAATGGAGCCATCCGAATTAAAAAGTTCTGTTCCTGCAACTTCATTAAACATGCCTGATTGCTGATCAAAACAAACAGAAAGCTCTTTTTCATTTTGAAATTGCGCAAGAACGAAAGGATAGCGACGGACAAAAGCGGGGACATAAGTATTTCGTTCCCAACTTTTATCGGAAGTGATGTAATCATTTTCTTCGTTGGAGAGACCTACAAGTGCAGCGGATGTATAGTGTTTTTTCTTTTTTTCATCTTCTGCACACATAAACAAAATTGGATAGTCTAGAGCAGCTTGGAAATATTCACTACTTGCTAAAGGAACCCAGTGGGTATCTTTAGCAAAGGACATATCGCTTGGAGGAGCAAATTTTAGGTTTTTATGGGTAACTTTGTTGATTGGGGTAATATCTTTGTAAAATAGCATAACATTTGCCATAAGACTTCTCCTTGTTTTAATTTGCTGTTGTTGCCAAGAAAGACTTTTGAGACGATTTCTGATAGAGCAACAAAATTGAGTAAAAAATTATCAGATTGAAGGGTTCATTTTTGAGAGATGATATTTTTTCATGGAATATAATCAAAAAAAGCTTAAAAAGAAAGTCTATCTTGCCATTATTGGTCCAGCTCATGGTATCAGAGGAGATGTTTTGGTTAAATCTTTAAGCGCTGAGCCACAGCGTTTAAAGATCTACGGTATCCTTTATGATGATATGGGGCGTTCTTATGAAATTATAACTCTTCGCGTGCAAAAAGATAATGCCATTGTGCGTTTTAAAGGAATTGAAGATCGCAGTGCTGCTGAAGCTTTAAAAGGGATTCGCCTTTATGTTGTCCGTGACCAATTGGTAGACGATTTGGAAGAGGATGAATTTTATCAAGTCGATTTAATTGGACTTTATGTCCGAGATTGTGCTGGTAAAACTCTAGGTGAGGTGAGTGGTTTTTTTAATTTTGGGGCTGGTGATTTGCTTGAAATACGTTTGAATACGCGCAAAACTGCGCTTATTCCTTTTAGCAAAGCGGCAGTGCCAGAAATTTGCATTGCTTCTGGTTTTCTTGTTGTTGATCCAGTTGCTGCTGGTTTAAGTTATGGAGAGGAAAATCACAAAGGGAAAATAGCTCGAAAAAATGAAAGTGGAAAGTGAAGGAATGCAAGAATGTGCTTTCAAGCACATGGGTTAGCACACTCTTGAAATGTTTCGTGAATTTTTAGGGCATTCTTAGCAAGACAAGCTCTAAAGCGGAGAATATGGTATTTAGATACAGAGCAGATGAGCAATTTTGTTTTGGATAAACATCATGATGTGATGATACCCCAATGGGTGTTGGTTTAGCAAGGTTCATGCTAAAGGTGTGGATGAAAGAATGAAAAAAATGAAGTTTCAAGCGCGTATTTTAACACTTTATCCTGAAATGTTTCCAGGTTTTTTGGGTTATTCTTTAGCAGGGCAAGCTTTAGAGCGAGGAATATGGTCGCTGGAGACAGTGCAGATTAGGGATTTTGCTTTGGATAAACACCATAGCGTTGATGATACACCGGCTGGTGGGGGAGCTGGTATGGTGATGCGGGCAGATGTGCTAGCGGCTGCACTTGATAGTTGTCCACATGATTCGCCAAGGTTGTTGATGAGTCCGCGTGGGCGCCCTTTTAACCAAACTTATGCGCGCTCTTTGGCGCGTGAATCCGGTGTAACCTTGGTTTGTGGACGTTTTGAAGGTGTAGATGAACGGGTTATAGAAGCGCGGGAATTAGAAGAAGTCTCCATTGGTGATTATATTCTTTCCGGTGGGGAAACGGCTGCATTGGTTCTTTTGGATGCTATCATACGTCTTTTGCCTGGAGTTATGGGCAATGAGGCTTCTGCAAAATGTGAAAGTTTTGAAAATGGTTTGCTCGAGCACCCTCAGTACACGCGCCCTTCTCTTTTTGAAGGGCGGGGTATTCCTCCAGTGTTGACATCAGGACATCACCAAATTATCGCGGATTGGCGTCAGCAGCAAGCCGAATTATTAACACGTCAACGCCGTCCTGATCTTTATGCTCTTTATGATAAAAATCGTCAGAAAACTTGATTCATGTTGTAAGGTGGTGTATTGCATGGCTCTCTTTTTGGAGAGTTTTTCTGTAAAGGGTTTTCTGTAATTCCAAATTAAAGTGAAGGAATGGTGTATTCGCTCCTGCGTAAGGCATAGTCTAAAGAACCTCTTTTCTTTGTATGAAAAAGCTTTTTTGGCAAGAGTTGAGCGCTCTGACTGTTCAATGAAGAACATGAAGGATAAAAGAAATGAATATTATCGCGCAGCTTGAAGCTGAACAATGTGCAAAAATTGAAGCAAAACGCCAATTTCCAATTTTTCAGCCAGGGGATACGGTTCGTGTCATGGTGCGCGTGACCGAAGGTACACGTACACGTGTTCAAGCGTATGAAGGAATTTGTATTGCACGTTCAGGTGGTGGGTTGAATGAGACTTTTACAGTGCGCAAGATTTCTTATGGTGAAGGTGTTGAACGTGTCTTTCCGATTTATTCTCCCTTGATCGAAGGTGTTGAGCTTGTGCGCCGAGGTAAAGTGCGTCGTGCAAAGCTTTATTATCTTCGTGGTTTAAGAGGTAAAGCTGCGCGTATCTCTGAAAAGAGAGATTACCGGAAAAAAGGTGAAAAGGTTGCTGAGAGTGCAGAAATAGAAGCTGTTAGTGTAAATGCTGCACCGCAAAGCGCTGAGTAAATACCGCATCTAATAGAATTTGTGCAAAAGTAGCTTTTATGTCTTCCATGATTTCTGGTGATCACTAAAGAAGTGGTTTGAGGTGCGCGTAAAAATGTTGCGCCTCTCCCGTGTCTTAAATTTTCTTAAATAATGGCAAAAATTCAAGATCCCAGAGGGTATTATCGTTCGTATTTTAAAAAAAACGGGCATAAGGGTAGTTGAAAAAATGTATATTTGTGTTTGAGAAACGATGTTAGACCTTTGACGTGAAGATAAAATTGTATTAGGCTGAGGTAAATTTTATGGCTTGCGTCTGTAGAATAATCGGTTTTTTTATGCGTGACCTTTAATCCGTTATTTGAGATAACCGACCTGTAATGTTGGCATTTTAAGATGCCTAAACAAGTAAAATGATAATGCACTTGGTTGTTTTGTGCGAATTGTATCGCTCATAATGCGGTTGCGGTAGAAGCTAGGTCAGGATATTTTATGGCAGAAACAATTAGGATAAAAGAGCGTCCTCGTTCACCTCATGTAACTATTTATCGTTGGACCATCACTATGGCGATGTCAATTGCGCATCGTATCACTGGTGTGGCTCTTTATTTCGGAATGGTCTTTCTCGCTCTTTGGTTAATGTCAATTGCTTGTGGAGCTGAGGCTTTTAGAACGGTAAATGAGATTTATGGTTCTTTGCTTGGGCTTTGTGTTTTGTTTCTTTATACTCTTGCTGGAGTTCATCATATGGTTGGTGGTGTTCGCCACATTGTTTGGGATCTAAAACCTTGCCTTTTGGCCAAAGAGAAGGCTACGCCCACTGCGTGGGCGACAGTGTTTATTTCCCTTATTGTTACTGTTGCTATTTGGATTATTGGATATAGCATTGTTTAGTTGGGGGAAAAAGATATGAAAAAAGACTTTCGAACAGAACTTGGGAAAGTACGTGGACATGGAAGTGCGCATGAAGGAACAGAGCATTTTTGGTTACAACGTCTGACAGGTTTTGTAAATCTGCCACTTTTAATATTTTTCATTGTTCTTGTTCTCTCGCTTGTTGGAAAGGATTACAGCATTGTGCGGGCGAGGTTTTCACATCCTGTGGTTGCTATTTTGATGGGATTGCTCACTTTTTCAGTTCTTTACCATATGAAACTTGGAATGCAGGTTGTTATTGAGGATTATATTCCGCGTGGAAATATGCGGATGTTATTTTTGGTGCTGAATATTTTATTTTGTTTTGCTCTAGGTAGTATCATCATTTTTTCTCTCTTAAAGATTGCATTGGGAGGTTGAAGGGTATGGTGAGCAAGGGATCATTTCTGGGGGCTAGAGCTGGTAATGCCTCTTATCACACTGTAGATCATAAATTTGATGTTGTTGTCGTTGGTGCGGGCGGTGCGGGTTTGCGTGCAACGCTTGGAATGGCCGAACAAGGGTTGAAAACAGCCTGTATCACAAAGGTTTTTCCAACTCGGTCGCACACCGTTGCAGCACAAGGCGGTATTGCAGCGTCACTTTCGAATATGGGGCCTGACAATTGGCAATGGCATTTGTATGATACGGTGAAGGGGTCTGATTGGCTGGGCGATACCGATGCAATGGAATATTTGGTGCGTAACGCACCTGCTGCTGTGTACGAGTTAGAACATTACGGGGTGCCTTTTTCCCGTACGCAAGAAGGTAAAATTTATCAACGACCTTTTGGAGGACATACAACAGAGTTTGGGGAAGGGCCACCAGTCCAGCGCACTTGCGCAGCAGCTGATCGTACGGGGCATGCGATTTTGCATACACTTTATGGACAGAGCTTAAAGCATAATGCGCAGTTTTTTATTGAATATTTTGCCCTTGATTTGATCATGACAGATGGTGTCTGTACGGGTGTTGTGGCGTGGAATCTTGATGATGGTACAATACACCGTTTTTCTGCTAAAATGGTTGTTCTTGCAACTGGTGGCTATGGGCGTGCTTATTTTTCTGCAACATCGGCGCATACTTGTACGGGTGATGGGGGGGGGATGATCGCGCGTGCTGGGCTGCCACTCCAAGATATGGAATTTGTTCAATTCCATCCTACAGGTATTTATGGTTCTGGTTGCTTAATTACAGAAGGGGCACGTGGTGAAGGTGGCTATTTGGTCAATTCTGAAGGTGAGCGCTTTATGGAGCGGTATGCGCCTTCCTTTAAAGATTTGGCTTCACGTGATCTTGTTTCACGTTGTATAACGCTTGAAATCCGTGAAGGACGTGGTGTTGGTCCGAAGAAAGATCATATCCATTTGGTTCTCAACCATATTGATCCTGCTATATTGCATGAGCGTTTGCCAGGGATTTCTGAATCAGCACGGATTTTTGCAGGTGTTGATGTAACAAAAGAACCTATCCCAATCCTTCCAACGGTTCATTATAATATGGGTGGTATTCCCACCAATTACTATGGGGAAGTTCTCAATCCCACGGCAGATTCACCTGATCGTGTTCAACTAGGTTTGATGGCTGTGGGAGAAGCTGGGTGTGCTTCTGTCCATGGAGCAAATCGCTTGGGTTCGAATTCATTAATTGATCTTGTTGTGTTTGGGCGTGCAGCTGCGATTCGTGCTGGTGAAGTGATTGACCGCGAGGCGGAAATTCCACCTCTCAATGAATCGGCCGTTGACGAAATTATAGCGCGTTTTGATCGTTTACGCTTTGCTCACGGAGGGACACCAACCGCCGTGTTACGTGAAAAAATGCAACGCACTATGCAAGAAGATGCTGCTGTATTCCGTACAGAAGATTCTTTGAAACAAGGATGTCAGCGGATGAGTCAAATTTGGGGTGAACTGTCTGATCTCAAAGTAACAGATCGCTCGTTGATATGGAATTCTGATTTGGTCGAAACGTTAGAACTTGAAAATCTCATGGCTAATGCAATAACCACCGTTTATTCAGCAGAAGCACGTCTAGAAAGTCGGGGAGCACATGCACGTGAAGATTATCCAGAGCGTGACGACAAAAATTGGCGTAAACATACACTTTCACATTTATCGAGAGAAGGAAAGGTGACGTTGTCGTATCGTCCTGTCCATGTGGAGCCGTTAACATCTGAAGCAGATGGTGGTATTGATCTAAAGCGTATTGCTCCTAAAAAACGCGTTTACTAAGGGGAGAATAAATTATGGTACAAATTAAGCTTCCCAAAAATTCACAAGTGAAAGCTGGAAAGGTTTGGCCTAAGCCTGAAGGTGCTACGAAACTGACAGAATTTCATGTTTACCGTTGGTCGCCTGATGATGAGGAAAATCCCCATCTGGATACTTATTATGTAGACCGCTTAGCTTGCGGTCCAATGATCCTTGATGGGCTTTTGTTTATTAAGAATCATATTGATCCAACTTTGACTCTTCGCCGATCGTGCCGTGAAGGTATTTGTGGTTCATGTGCAATGAATATTGATGGAACCAATACGTTGGCTTGCACCAAAGGTATGGATGATGTGGTGCATCCTATTAAAGTGTATCCTTTGCCTTCCATGCCAGTTGTTAAAGATTTAGTGCCTGATTTGAAGCGTTTTTATGCGCAGCACCGTGTGATTGAGCCTTGGTTACAAACCGTTTCACCGGAGCCAGCAAAAGAGTGGTTACAAAGCCATTCCGATCGCCAAAAAATTGATGGTCTTTATGAATGTATTTTATGCGCTTGTTGTCAGACATCGTGTCCTAGCTATTGGTGGAACGGTGATCGTTATTTGGGGCCAGCTATTTTGCTCCAAGCGTATCGCTGGATCGCTGATTCGCGTGATGAAATGTGCGGAGAACGTCTTGATAATCTGGAAGATCCTTTTCGGCTATATAGGTGCCATACGATTATGAATTGTACGCAAACTTGTCCAAAGGGGTTGAATCCAGCGAAGGCAATTGCTGAGATTAAAAAACTTATGGTTGAACGCCGTCTTTAAAAAATGTTCCTTAATAAGGGTAACGTGAAAGATGAGAGGGCGTGAATGTTTTTTGCGTTCTTTGAGATGTGTACGAGATTCGGTCTGTTCGATTTATAAAGATTTATTAGATTTTGTGTGAGAATTAAAAATGGCTATTATCGTATCGCCTTTAAAAAAGGGCTACCTCTTGAACAAAAAAAGTGTTGATTGGGAAAATACATTTTGAATGTGGATAAGAAGCTACAATGAGGCAACGTTGTTTAAGCGGATTCAACCGTCATAAAAATTATGCTTAAATTGTAGTTTCCATTATTTCTTTGTCTTGATTATTTGTTTGCCTACCAGCCCAATTGTTCGTTTACGGAACGAAAAATATCTAGTGATTTTATTTCCCGCTATGAAAGATAGAGTTTACCAATAAATATCAGCGGTATAGCCAATCAATATTTGCAATTTATGTCGTTTATAAAGAATTTTTCCTTATTTTTTATGTTGCTCTGTTCAAAATCGCTTAATCTGTTGTGTATAAGTTGGTAAGTCTTTACGTGGAAAGGCGCTCTGTTCTTTGTGAAGTGATTTACAGCATTACAAAACTGTGTCGAAAAAGCGGCATTAAAATAGGGCTTTAACAGGTTAGTTTGCATTAAGAAGTAGTAAAATTTGTTTCAAGATATTTTCAGGCGCAAATTTTGTTGCTACAAAGGATAGAGATGATTTCTACAGAGATTCTTTTTACTGGGATGTTTATTCTCTAGTAATTTTTCTTTGAATTATGCTTATCATCACCTTCTCACTTCCCCTGTCGTAAGAGCATGAAAAGTTTATTAGAAAAATAAGAGGGGGGGAAAGCTTATTTCAAAAATTTAAATAAAAAGCCGTAACAACTTATTACGGCTATTATTATCTATGTGATTTTCTTGAGAAGAAAGCGTTACTTAAACTATCTTCGATTTGGCAAAAATTGGATCATAAAAGACTTCAGAGAGCTTTCTATCTTTGAAGAACAACACTACATCTACTGTAGTGTAAAGCACTATCTTTATCATTTCTAGGTCAAGTTGACGGCCAATCTCTGATCTTTTGATCAATGTAGCACATCGTTCGAATGTTTGTAAAGCATTGTTGGCGTGTGTCGTTGTAATTGATCCCGGATGCCCAGTATTCAATGAGTTGAGATATTCCCATGCTTCATTGCCACGCAGTTCCGCAAGAAAAATGCGGTCAGGCGATTGACGTAAACATGCATCTAGGCATTCTTCAGCTGAAACACGACCTGCTCCGTTACCATAAAGCATATGTACATGGTTTGGATGATTTGGTAAAAAAAGTTCATGAACATCCTCAATCGTAATAATACGCTCTTCTATGGGTACCTTTTCAATTAAAGAGCGAGCAAATGTCGTTTTACCTGAGCCCGTTTTTCCTGCAATAATGATGTTGCGTTTATGAAGTACGCACTCTTCCAAAAATTCAAGAATTTTTCTATCTCGTTTGAGGTGCAAGAGTTGAACTTCAAATGGTTCCAACCGCGTGAAATCCTGCTGTGATAACAATTTTTTTGCTTCTTTTTCTGTAGGCTTATTGAAGCTTACATCGGTAAAATCATTAAATGTACCTTCTTCATTGAATTCCTCTAACGTTTTAACCGTGAGGGAATGTTTACGAATTACAAAAGAGAGTGTGCCATCGATAACAGCTGGTGTTTGTACAATTGTACCGCGCTGTCCTCCAGGTAAGCGCACATAATTAATACTCTTGGGAGCCGTACCATTATAAACAATAATGGCTGTGATAAGCGTCTGCAAAAAAGTGGTTGTTAATTCTGGTAGGCTATGCATTTGCCAACCCTCAAAGCTCTTTACCCATACTTCGCAGGGGTGGCAGATCGATAATTCAGTAATTTTGGGATCTTCTAAGAAATGATCAAGTGGTTGCAGAAGTTGTGCAACTGCTTGATCTTTCTGTATTTGATTAGCGTGTAATGAGGCTGTAGACATCACTGAAATCCAAATCTCGAGCAACAAAAATGCTCACCCGTTCGCCCTGATTTTTGTAAAGTGTCGGTGTAATATTTATGGAGTTTTGAAGAACGTCGCTAACCACCGATTCAGCATTCTGTAGATATTGATATTGTGCTTTTTCCTTATCTTTACTTTTTCCTCCAATTTTTTCTTTTGCCCAGTCTCCTAAACCACCAATTATACTCACCATGATTGCACCACCGAATCTCTCCCAGAAATGCCTGTCAATCCAACCACCAATGCCAGCTTCTCCAAGGGGACCGGTGCCGGGTGAGTCAAGATTAACGATAACTCCAGAAGGTGTTTCAATACGCGACCATTGTACAAAAACGCGCGTTTGTCCTTGTTGTATGCCACTTTGGTAGAAACCGACAATTTTAGAACCACGATCTAGCAAAACAACACGACCGCTTGTGGAATAAATATCACGTGTTAAATGACATGTTGTCATTCCCGGCTGCGATGTGACAATCTTTGTTTCTAGTACGCAATCTATTTGTGTTCCTTGCGTAATTAAGAGATCACGATTACGAAGTTGAACTGCGTGTGATTGACCTAACCGTACAGGTTGTAGCTTGTCGAATAATACACCATTATTTGAGTCATATTCAGATGTATTACCTTTTGGAGGTTTTGTAGAGTTTTCGCTACTGCCACCATTGTTAAGACCAGACTGGAGCATACGCTTGCGCGCTAATTCTTCAGAATTTTTAATCAAATGTGCTGGAATCGTTGTTTGAAATAGCTTAGCCAAAGCAGGTGAAAGCTCCTGTATTGAGTCTTCGGTTTGTGTTGTTTTTTCAACTTCTTCTACAACTTTCGGTTCTTCTATGATTTTAGGGGTATAGCTCGGTATAATTTGTTGTACTGTTTGTTGAGGTTTTTCTTCCTCAACTTCTGTGGTATTACGCATTTTTAGAGCTTTCCAAGTCAGAGCAATCGGTATTGCTACTATGACAAGAAGTCCTACTATCAATAATGCACGTGCACCAGGAATTGTTGGACGGCACTCTGAACCTAGTTCTGAGCTACCATATGCACCTTCAATATGCTTTGGTTCGGTGTGATCCAGTTTCACACTTTTGTTGATTTCGTCTCCTTTCTTATTGTCGAACATTATTTGCCTCCTTTATTGATGCGGTGAACCACCGAGGATACTGTTCTAGTTGTATTTGGTATACCATGGGGATCATAGGCTTCATTGAAGACAGCTAAAGCACGTTTGCCAAGCCGTATAAGCCATTTGGGATTAACCTTATGAACAGCGATAATATCATTGGAATTTCCTACGATGGTACGCGGTATTAAACTTTCATTGCCTTCAGCATCCACTACGTAAATTGATGGCATATCCATGTTGGCAGGAAATTTGAAATAAGTAATACGTCCATTATCCCAAGCGTTGATCGGAGCAATATCTTGGTTGCCGCTCATCGTGTAGCTTAAGTTATAACCTTTCACGCTTTGATTAAAACCACGTTCAATGGCAAGACGTTGGCTATCCTCAAGTGATTTTTGGGTATTTGCATCGGGATAATAAAAAGCTAATTCATAAGTAGCTCCAGCACGATCATTCCGAAACTGTAGTCGGAATTTGTAGCTACGTTTATCGGTTACAACAATGAGATTTGTATTGGCAAGTTCTGCTTTGGGTTTAATAAAGATATGCCGCCCTTTATGTGCAAAAGCATAGGCATCCGAATCACCAAAAACGTGGGTGATATACTGCTCTCCTTCTTCAAGGATAATATGTGTTGCCACACCAAGAACCGTTTCAATTTGAACTACATCGTCTACGTTATATGTTACGTAGCGAATACGATGATCATATTGTGAACTGGATGGAGTTTTAAGGGCTTGTACGGGCAACGTATAAAATGAGGAAAGAGAGGACAGCAAAGCAATAAATGCAAGTTTTTTCATAATAATCAATTCCTCAATTATTTAAAAGTACTTCTGGATCAGAACGATAGCTTGTGACCTGAAAACCAAGGGGGTTAAGTAATCGATCCGATGATTTCATTGGTGCACCAACATAGGTATAACCAATTGTAGCGATTTGGTGTTGTTTTGGACCAACTGTGCCGCTGCTGTCATGTTGTTGTGTCGTAAAACGCACAGTCGCCTGACCACGTCCATTGGGTTGGATTGAGCGTACCTTAACTGTAATGCGTGCTTTGTTGGAAAGCACTTTATCGCGTGCATTTTCACCATCATAGATTTTGTAAAATTCTTGTTGAACAGTCGGGGCACTTAAAAGCGCTGCAGTGTCATAGTTCAACTGAATAGTGTCGTAATCATAAGTTTCGCGGTTAAGCACATATTGATTAAGCCAATACCTATCTACAATTTCACCATAGCTGGTTTCATGCTCGCGCATTACAGAAATGACATCAACAGCACCCGTCGTATTATCAACGCGTAACACTAAAGGAGTAGGAGCTGGTTGAGAAAAGCCAACAACCCCACAGACCATACCAAATAGGCCAAAAATACCGACAGCACCCGCTACACGCCACGCTGTTCTGCGCGATCTTATAAATTCGCTAATAAGTTCACGTTCCAAACCACGGCTTTCTTCATAATAACTGTTAAGTTTTTCGGCTTTTACTGGTTTAGCTTG